>NZ_WTLC01000034.1:0-56520 GCF_011378875.1 Pseudoalteromonas sp. Z9A5 | reverse complement strand
TGCTTTTGGGATAGATAGTGGTTTGGCGATTACTATCAGATCAAATTCAGAGCATGTTTTCAAGTTTTATTCCTTAAGATCCAACCTATGAACTGTTGCTAGTTTTACGACTTAAAAAAGCTCATTGATCTTGTCAAATCACTCGATAAGCGAGAAAGTTGCTGCGCATCTTGTAACGTTGATTGAGCAGAGACGAGTGTATGATCTGCTAATGAACTTACTTCTTTCGAGTTGCTTAGTGCATGTGTTGTTGCATCAGACTGTTGCTTAACACGTTCTGCAATTACTTCACCTTGATGTTTTATATCACCCATACTAAGTTCAGCGCTTTGTAATACGGTATTTGTTTCTGTTGCGGCTTTTACAGATTGCTCCATTTTGCTAACGCTAGAACGCATTTTTTGTTGCGTATCGTCAGACGCTTGCTGTAAAGAACTAATAATTTGGTGAATTTCTTGAGTTTGAATTTGAGTACGCTGAGCAAGCGTCCTTACTTCATCGGCAACAACGGCAAAACCTCTACCATGCTCACCGGCTCTAGCTGCTTCAATGGCTGCATTAAGTGCGAGTAAATTTGTTTGATCGGCAATTTCGCTAATACCTTTACTTACTTTGCTGATTTCTTGGCTATCTTGGGCAAGTTTATCAAGAGCTTGTTGGCTTTCAGCAAATTCAATTTGTAGATCTTGCATATATTTAGCAAGCTCCATCGTATTGTCTGATCCTTGTTTAACATGTATAGCAGCATCTTGAGCCGTTATGGTCGCTTGATGAGCCGATTCTTCCACTGCGTGTGCACTTTGCGCCATATCACTTAATGAATTATGGATAGCATTTACAAGCGCTTGTTGTTTAGTAACATCATCACTTGTTTGACTGCTTGCGTGTGATAGTGATTTAGTTGCATCACAAAGCTCTACTGTACTTGCCTTTACATCAGATAGCAGATCAGAAAAAGCGTTAAGCAAAGCGTTATATTGCAATGCAATAATGCTCATTTCATCATTACCACTTGAGTGAAGCGTTGCTTTTAAATCACCGTTGGCAGCTTTATTAGCCGCTTCTGAAAACCGATTAATTGTATCAACTACGGCAAAGTAAAAACCGACCATTAAGTAAAAAGCAAAGGTTAAACTAAGTACTGAGGCTATTAAGACAATGTTACGAGTCCATTGTTGAGTTTGTAATTTGTTTTTTACTAAGGTTTCTAAAGTTGGAATACTTTTATTAATTAGAAGGCTTATATTATTATTTACGTTTTCAGTTAGTTGTGTAAATTCATTTTTATTTAATTCTATGTTGTCGGGTTCAAGTAGTTTTTTATCTATAGCATTTTTAAAGGTATATACCGCATTTTGTAATTGCTTTAAAAGAGGGTTAAGTTCTTTATGAACGGATTTTTCTGCTGTTATTGCTACATTTAAAGTGTTACTTAATTGCTCTTCATATAATGGTAGTGATTTACTTAAATTTGAGAGTGCGATAAATGTATCCGGTGTAAATCGGTTATTGGTAATTACCGTGTTTGCACTTTCAGTCGTTAAATTTATTTGCATCATTAATGCTGGAATTGGTGTGACGAGAGCGCGGTTAACATAAGCGCTGGCAAGTTGACTATCGAGTGCTAAGTTTGATTGAATAGAAATAAGCTCGAGTATATCGTCTGCCTGATTATCTTTTATTGTGAATCCTAATGTACGAGCTACTTTAATGTTTTGACCGTTTATTCCCTGCATTTGATTGTTAAATATAGCTTTGTAACCTTTTAAGCCTTGTTGCTGCATTTTTGAAACGTTAATGCTGTCACCCAGTAGTGACACTAAAAAAAATAAACTCAGAGCAAGAGGGAGTAGCAATATGCCAAACATGAGGCTTATTTTTGTTTTGTATTTTAAGTTTGCCATTAGCTTAATTGCAGGGGCAGTAAACTCTCTTAATCCTGACATTAGACTCTCTTTATTTTTATAATTGTAATAATAAATAGACCTGATTTTACTTAATTATTATTCATTTATATTACTTTACAAATAAAAAAAGCCCAGAAGGGCTTTTTTCAATCTTTAGTCTTAATTACGTTTATTAAAACAAGAGTTTAATAAACGTAAAAGTTAGATTTTTATAGTTTAGCGAAAGAACGCTCAGCTGCTGCAATTGTATCGTTAACTTCTTGCTCAGTGTGTGCAGCACATACAAAACCAGCTTCAAATGCCGATGGTGCAAGGTAAACACCTTCTTCAAGCATAAGGTGGAAAAAGCGTTTGAAGCGCTCTAGGTCGCATTCAGTTGCTTGCTTGTACGTTGTTACTTTTTCAGCATCAGTGAAAAAGAATCCATACATACCGCCAGCATAATTAGTCGTTAATGCAATACCTGCTTTTTTAGCGCCCGCTTCAAAGCCTTCACAAATAGCCTTCGAAATTGCCTCTAATTTATCGTGCAAGCCAGGCTCACTTAATAGTTCAAGTGATTTTAAACCAGCAGCCATTGCAATAGGGTTACCAGAAAGTGTACCAGCTTGGTAAACTGGTCCTACAGGGGCAATGTAATCCATTATTTCGGTTTTACCACCAAATGCGCCAACAGGCATGCCGCCGCCAATTACTTTACCTAAACACGTAAGGTCTGGTTTAATATTGTAATAAGCTTGTGCGCCGCCAAGTGCAACACGAAAACCCGTCATTACTTCATCAAAAATAAGTACTGACTTATATTCATCACATACATCACGCAAACCTTCTAAAAAGCCTGCTACCGGAGGAATGCAGTTCATGTTGCCTGCTACCGGCTCTACAATAATACAGGCAATTTCGTCTGCATATTTTGCAAAAATAGCTTTTACTTCATCTAGGTTATTAAACGATACCGTAAGTGTATGTTTAGCAAAGTCCTCAGGAATACCTGGAGAATTAGGTACGCCCATAGTTAGTGCACCAGAGCCGGCTTTAACTAATAAAGAGTCGGCATGACCATGGTAACAACCTTCAAACTTTAATATTTTATCGCGACCAGTAAAGCCACGTGCTAAGCGAATTGCACTCATCGTTGCTTCAGTGCCTGAGCTTACCATGCGCACTTTTTCGATTGATGGTACGAGTTCTTTTACTTTTTCAGCCATTAAAATTTCAGCTTCGGTTGGCGCACCGTAGCTAAGGCCATTTTCTACTGCGTCATGCACTGCTTTTTTAATCGCAGGGTGGTTGTGACCCATAATCATAGGGCCCCAAGAGCCAACATAATCAATATAACGATTACCATCGGCATCAAATGTAAACGCGCCTTCTGCTTTGGTTATAAAAAGTGGTGTGCCACCTACGCCGTTAAATGCACGTACTGGCGAATTTACGCCACCTGGAATAGACGCTTGAGCGCGTTCAAATAAGTCTTGGCTAATTGTCATGAAAAATCCTATTGTTTGTCACAAAAAAAGTGGGGTTAGCTATCGCGTTTACGGCTAAACCAAGGCACGTCTACTTCATACTTCTCGACTTTATTTTCTACACCGAGAGTTAAAGCAAACAGAGCCATTCGAATTAATACGCCATTTTGTACTTGGCGAAATATAGCTAAATTGTCATTCGCGTTTAAGTCATTATCAAGCTCATTGGCTTCAATACGACTGTCGCGTGGAAGCGGGTGCATAAGAATAGAGTTAGTTTTACAATGTTCGCTGTAAATAGACTGGCTTATTCTAAAACCACCACGGTATTTATTCGCTTCTTCTTGAGAAGGGAAGCGTTCTTCTTGTATGCGGGTTTGGTAAACGATATCGGCCGCTAAATTGCCTTCCATTTTGTTTACTAGTTCAATTTTATGACCCGCATTATCGACGGCATCTAAAATGTAATCGGGCATTTGTAAGCCATCGGGTGCAACCATCGAAAATTTTACATTTTTATAATGGCATAACAGTTTTGAAAGTGAATGTACCGTACGTCCGTATTTTAAATCGCCAACAAGGGCAATATGCATACCGTCGATATTTTGATCAAAACGACTTAACTCACGCTCAATTGTAAGCAAATCAAGCAAAGCTTGAGTTGGATGCTCATTTGGACCGTCACCCCCATTAATAACCGGTACTGTGCACCCTGTAGCAAATTCACTTACTGAACCTGAGTCAGGGTGGCGCATAGCTACCGCGTCAGCGTAGGCTGAAATAACACGTGCTGTATCGTATAACGATTCACCTTTAGCCAGTGCCGAACTTTGCATGCCTGTTGTTTCACGAACTAAACCACCAAGTAAATTAAAGGCTGTACCAAAACTTACTCGTGTGCGAGTACTTGGTTCAAAAAATAAGTTTGCTAAAATTGCACCTTCAAGTACGTTGGTACGCTTTTGTTTTTTTGCATAAGGCTCCATTTTTTTAGCGACTGCAAAAATACGTTCAATACAATCTCGGTCAAGTTGACCTACTGATAGTATATTTTCACCTTGGAAACTTAACATGGGATTATTCCTATTTATTCAAAAGGGCGCGATAACCCATAAAATGGGGCACGCAATCGCGCGTATTATAGCAAATATAAGGTATTCATTGGGCTGATTTACAAGCTTGGTTTTATCACCGCTAATGCAACAATAATAAGTAATGCAATAACGGGAAGCTCATTAAAAATACGGTAAAAGCGATCTGTTTTAGTGTTTCTGTCGTGTTTAAAATCAGCGAGTAATTTAAAACAGTAGCCGTGGTATAGGTATAAAATAATAACGAGTACGAGTTTATAATGTAGCCACATACTGTATCTAAACCAATCACGACCATATTCAACAATTGTTAATACACCAAAAACGGCTGTTAAAACGGCAAATGGAGTGACAAAGTAAAGTAGCCTGCGCTCCATTACTTTAAGCATAGAGTTGCAAGATCTCTCTTCACTCATTGCGTGATATACAAATAATCGTGGTAGGTAAAAAATGCCAGCAAACCAAGCAATCATAAAAAATATATGCAGAGTTTTATAAATTAATAATGCGCTCATAATGTTCTCGCCATTGTTTAAAGTAAGCTATTACGTATAGTCAAAATATTGTTTATTTGATCCCAGCGTAACAGCCCCATAATTTGTTGATCATCTAAAAGGTTATACACATACAATGCACCACTGCGTTTATCTTTTAAAATATCAAATGCATCAGCTAACGTAGCTTGGCTGCTTATTCCTTGCAAGTTTATGTAATTTAAATTAATTGCTTGATCAGACATTAAACTTAAATCATATTCGGCAAGCCTATAGCCATTCTCTTCGTCAAATACAATAAGTGGAGTTTGGCTGTCCATAGCATCAAGCGTGTTTTTTATTTGCTCTTTATCGTCTGAGTAAAGAAGTTTAAAGTCCTCATCCATATCATCCATTATCCCCACTTTTTGCAGTGCTTCTGTAGCAGGGGATACATGATAGGGTAAGTCTTGAAAATCAAGTTGCTGTAAAAATATAGAGCGGTTACCAAATACTTGTAATGCAGTTACATAAGCAGTTGTTATAACAATCATTGCTGGCACTATTATTTCTGGAGAAGAGGTTAATTCCATAACCGTAGTTAATGCAGCAAGTGGCGCATGTAAGGTAGCAGCCATTAATCCTGCCATACCTAAAACAGCGTAAGTTCCTGCTATATCTGTACCTGGGCTAATATATTGTGCGAAAAACGCCATAAGGGTGCCAACTAATACACCTAGCCCGATAACAGGACCAATTAAGCCACCAGGAATACCTAAACCAATCGCAAACAACGTGGCGAGTAATTTAGCAATTAAAATAGTCGTTAGTAGCTTTACGTTATCAGGTGATTCAACTGCAATGGTAATTGCACTCATACCAGAGCCCATAGCTTGTGGAACTGCATAAGCGATTACACTGGCAATGCAGCCTGCAATTAATAAACGAGGAAACATGCTTAAAGGTTTAAATGTTTTAATAATAAGCATTAAGTTTTGGTTAAAACTGTAAGCAATTGCACCTAATGCCATGCCACATAATATTAAGTATGGATAATGCCAACCACTTAACGGAGCAATAGTAATAAGTGCTAGCTCAGAGCCTTCACCAAAAACAAATTGTGTGGCAAGTGCACCAGTAACGGCAGCAAGCATAATAGGTACAAATATATGTACTTTATATTCCCTAAGTACCACTTCCATTACAAAAATAACGGCTGCAAGAGGGGTGTTAAATGAAGCGGCTATTCCTGCTGCAACACCGCAACCACTTAAGGTACGCATGGCATTATAAGGTAAGTGAAGTTTATTCGCTAAGAGGCTTGCGCCCGTTGCACCTAAGTGAACAGAAGGTCCTTCTCTACCAACCGAAAAACCACTAATGAGTGCTAATGCTCCACCAACAAACTGATTTACAGTGTTATAAAGAGGCATTTGTCCGTAATGGCGTTTAATTCGGTGAATAACAAAAGGTATACCTAAGCGGTAATGCTTAAAGCCTGTAAAGGCGGCAAAAGAAGCTATTAAAAATGCAGCAATGAGCGGCATTAATACACGTTCGAGTGTTGGCAGTGTAGTAAAGTCGTCAGGGGTTTCTAAAAATAAGCTTTGAAAAAATAAAATAGTTAAACGAAATAAAATAATAAAAAATGCAGCAATCAATCCGGCACTTACGCCTAATAGGCATAACTGTACAGATGTTTTAGGTTTTGCCAGTCGACGCCTGAGTTGCTCAAGCCACATGCGTTATTTCCTCGCCGTATTTTTCAGCGAGCAGTTTATCAAAAGCGAATCATTAAGTCCTTGCGATTTTGCAAAATTAGTAACTTATATTAACAATTTATATTTATGAGTAATTTCTATCGTTTAAAGGCTGTATTTTAAATGAATTTATACCTAATAAAGGAAATGTTAAACTAAATTAATACTAATCTAAGTTTATATTGCCTCAATGTTTTTTTTTATGAAACTATAGATATAACTTAGTGCAAAGAGTTGTTTTACTATACTTGATTAAAACACTCGGGTATTAGATAATCACGCCATTACGATATTGAGGGTTTTAAAATGTCTGAAGAATTACCAATAAAGTTCAGCGATGCAGCTGCTGTTCGTGTTAAACAGTTAATCGACGAAGAAGAAAATCCAGAACTAAAACTGCGTGTTTACGTAACAGGTGGCGGTTGTTCAGGTTTTCAATATGGTTTTACTTTTGATGAAAAAGCGAACCCAGGCGATTTAGAAATAGTGAAAAATGGCGTAACCTTAGTGGTTGACCCTATGAGCATTCAATATTTAGTTGATGGTGAGGTTGATTACACCGAGGGACTTGAGGGCGCGCGCTTTTTTGTTTCAAATCCAAACGCAACAACAACATGTGGTTGTGGTGCAAGCTTTAGCGTTTAAAAGTAACGACTAAAAATATTAGAGCCGCTTAAGCGGCTTTTTTAATGCCTAAAATTCACTAGGAGTAAATTCGGTTATTTGCATTATTAATACAAAAAATCCAAGCACAAAAACCGAAAAAGCTAAAATATACATAAATCCTTTTTTACCTTGCTTAATATGTACGCCATTTTTACGTAGAAAAAAATACCAGCCTAAACACAAAACAATAGGTAATAAAAAAAGCAATCTGAACATCATCTAACCTTCTTAGCATTAATTATTGTTTAATCATAAACGTGTAACATTAAAATGAAATAAATATTTATTAATATTTTTCATGTGAATGATGTGATTTTTTAATATTTTCTGATAACTTAGGTTGATTGTTCAGCGTTTATAAATGTTTGAGCATGATAAATCTGTACCGAGAATGTAATTAATTATTTAACCCATGTGTTAATAGTATATAATGTATCCAAGAATGAGACGGGCAAAATTTCATTCCCAAAAAAATCTATACCACATTATTAGCATTATTTTTGGCTATGTGGGTGGAGGTAAGTAGCAATACGTGCTTAATTAGCAAGTAGTTTTGCTATTTAAGTAAAGTAGTATCGCTACTTGCTTACCTACAGCTATTGATAGACTGCTACTTTAATTGGTATGTCAAATCATCTAGTAGGAGATGTAAAATGATGGGCAAGACCGTTTCTTCAGAAGAAAACGCAAAGTTAACAAAGTGGCTTAAAAGTAAGCGACATGAAAAAGGGCATACAATGCGCAGCCTAGCACAAGTGCTTGGTACACCTCATTCATTTATCGGCAAAATTGAGAATCAAGAACGCCGTTTAGATGTAATTGAATTTGTTCGTTATTGTACTGCGCTG
This sequence comes from Pseudoalteromonas sp. Z9A5, assembly GCF_011378875.1. Classification (NCBI taxonomy): domain Bacteria; kingdom Pseudomonadati; phylum Pseudomonadota; class Gammaproteobacteria; order Alteromonadales; family Pseudoalteromonadaceae; genus Pseudoalteromonas; species Pseudoalteromonas sp. Z9A5. The sequence continues at coordinate 48,306 of NZ_WTLC01000034.1, read as the reverse complement.
GAAGCTGACCCGTATGAAGCTTTAAGTTTACTTAAAGTAGATTAACGATAAATTGCTTAGCTTACTTTGAGTAGCACTTAAAATATCTAAGCAATAAATTAATGCAGGGATGCATTAAATATTTTTATGATAATTTCTTTCAAGCTCGTATAGCTTATGCCTAATTAAATACAAAAACACCAGCGATGGTATGACCATTAATGCGGTAAGAATAAAGAATAACGACCAGTTACCATTTAACCAGTCGTCTATAACCACCCCACTGTAACTCGAAAGTAATGTTCTTCCTAAGTTCCCTAATGATGCTAATAAAGCGTAATGCGTTGCGCTAAATGCTCTGTCACATAGCATTGATATAAATGCCACCATAGCCACTAATGACCATGCTTGCGTAAATCCGTCAATAACTATAGCGAAGGCATATAGTCTTAAATCAGGACCCACTAAAGCAATCCATGAAAACACCAAGTTTGAAGCCGCCATTGCAATTCCGCTTATAAATAAGCCTTTAACAATGCCGTACTTTTGATTAAATAAGCTGCCAACAAAGGTAAATATAATAGTAAGTACCGCTGTACCAACTTTTGAAAATGTCGCAATGTCGCTATTACTAAAGCCAATTTCTTTATAAAAAACGATCGACATGCGACCTAAAAAAGCCTCACCTATTTTAAACAAGAAAATAAATGCAAGTAGTGCAAGTGCTGTCTTAACACCATTTTTAGCAAAAAAAGCTCTAAATGGATCAATTACTGTAACAGCAAGCCATGCTACTGTTTTTGTGACTGGGGTGTGTTTTGAAGAGGCTAGCTTTTCGAGATATACACGCTCTAGCTCAGCATGCACAACCTCTCTGTTAGACTTAGGCTCTTTAGCAAATAATACTCCACTCATTAGCAGCAGCATTACAGCAGCTAAAAAGTAATAAATTTGGGGCCAATCGAGCGAGGGGATATCAGCCATGTAAAATGGAATGGCGCCTAAAAGCGCATAACCTGTCCACCAACCAGAGGTTGCCATAGCGGCAGCTGCTGTTGCTTTATGAGATTCGTTTTCGCTTAAGGAGTCTATTCTAAATGCATCAATTGCTATATCTTGTGTTGCAGAAGCAATTGCTATTAATAAGCAAATTGCAGCGACAAGTGCTAAATTTTCTTTTAAATCAAGCCCCGCCAATAGCAGTACACCAATTAATATAAAGCTTTGGCAGAAGAGTATCCAACTACGGCGCTGACCTAATAGTTTGTATAAAAAAGGAAGTTTTGTACGATCAATTAAAGGCGACCACAAAAAGTTAATACTGTATGCACCAAATACAATGCCAAATAAGCCAATCATACTGCGGCTTAAACCTTCATCTTTAAGCCATGCAGACATCACTGAGCCAATGAGTACCCACGGAAATCCGCTGCTCATACCAAATATAAAAATATTGATTAAGCGTTTATCTTTAAAATAAGAAAAGTATTCACGGATTGAGAGTGTTCTGCTCATAGGGCCTTCATTGAGGGCGGGTGCAGTTTAACTGCACCTCATTAATTATAATGGTGTTTGCTCAAGCAATTTAATATTTAAAATAACAACGGGAGTTTTTGGTACAAAATCGTAGCCAATTTTTTCGTTAAAACCGGTTTCTACTGTCATAATTTTATCAAGTGTATCGTAGCCATCCATTACGTTACCAAATACAGCGAATCCCCAATCTTTACCTGGATTTAAATGATCGTTGTTGTCCATGTTAAAAAAGAACTGACGAGTTCCTGAGTGAGGTTGACGGTCTTGATAAGCCATGGCAATGCTGTACATATCATTTTTTAAACCATTGCCGCTTTCATTAAAAATAGGATCATTTTCATGTAAGCCATCATAGTCTTTATCGTACCCACCGCCTTGAATTACAAAGTCGCGGTCGTTTTCTACATCGCGTTCAATACGGTGAAAAACACTGCCTTGATAGCTTTTATCAGACACGTAAGTCAAAAAGTTATTAACCGTAATAGGTGCTTTCGAGCGATCAAGTTCGACCACAATACTCCCCATCGACGTTACAATTTCTACTCGCGGAAAAATATTATCTTTTTGTACAAAGCGGCCTTCTTGGGCTGCTAAGCTACTTACACTAAAAAATAAGCCTAAGCAGATTAAAAAAAGTCGTTTCATAGTTAACCTTCTAAAAATTCGATTAATTCAGGGTCAGATACAATGCGGGTAATTATTTGTTCAGTCAACTTATTGAGTTGGCCTTCTATTTTAGCTCTATCGTGACTAAAAGGGCCTTCTAAATTAGCACTACCTCTGTATATCTTACTAAAGTTGCTGTTAGAGCGAATAACCCTAATACCAAGCTCTATTTTGGCTTCACTCGTGTGGCTCATTAGTTTTTCGGTTACAACAGCTTGAAGCGCGTGGATATCTACTTCAAAGCGCACAGGCGCTAGGTTAGAAATACTGGCACCGTTTCTACTTAATGCACTGTCTAAAACGCTTTTAACTGACTCGGTAATACCTTGGCTTGCAAAGGTTTTAGTTTTATCAGATTCAATAAGCTTAAGAGTTGAAGTATCGCCACGTAAATCAATTACACTACTACTTAAACTCGTGTTTATTGAACTAATTTGACCACTTTTATAAACAGGGTTAAGTATTACTTGATTAGGTTGCTGAGCGCATGCAGATAATATAAATAATGTGCATAGGCTAAAAATAATTTTAATCATTATGTTCCTAATAGTTTTTAGTTGCGCTAAGTACTACAAACTTTTTGTTTGAACCTAGTAGCTTACAGTTACCAAACATACGATTTAGTTTATCGTGATAGTCTAAATGACGGTTTCCTATAATACGCAACTCACCGCCTTCCTTAAGTGTTTCTTTGGCTTGTTTAAACATTTGCCATGCAATGTGGTCTGTTACCGCTTGAGCTTGGTGAAATGGCGGGTTACATAAAACCATGTCTACACTGTCTTGAGTGAAATCGGTTAAACAATCGTTTTCGATAAACTGACAGTTATCAAACTGTTCAGGCATATTTTGTTCTACATTTAATCGTGCAGATTCAACCGCCATGTATGATTCATCAACAAACGTAACAGATGCTTTAGGACAGCGAGCAAGCGCCATTACGCCAACAACACCGTTACCACAGCCTAAATCGATTATACTAGTTTCTTTTTTAGTCTCTGGGAGGTAATTAAAAAAGAATCTCGCACCAATATCCAACGAATCACGCGAAAACACATTTGCATGGTTAGTTATATTAAATTCAGTGCCTTCTAGTTCCCAGCTCACAGGAAAGTCGGCTGCTTTATATCCGCCTTTAGCCGTGCTTAATATAAGGCGTGATTTTTTAACTGCTAAGCTTGTTTTAGTATCACCAATAAATTGCTCGAATGATTTTATTGTTGAATTATGAATTTCTTTTGTTTTACCTGCTGCAATGACTGGTGTGCCTGGTGCAAGTATTTCGCTTAATTCACTTAGCTGAAACTGTAAAAAACCTACGTTACGCGGTATTTTTATCAGAACTAAATCAACATCATTAGGCAATGCTGACAAGCTATCTATTTGGCTAAATTGCGCAGTAGATAGTTTGTTTATTTGTAAGTTATACGCCACAGCTTGGTGGCTAATATAAGAATCATTAACTGAACAAACCGTTAATTGATTAAAACTACAAGCAAGTGCACCAAAGCTATCGTTTAAAATAAGCAGTGAGCGACAATCTGGGTGATGTTCGTTAACATAATTGATAAGGTACTCATCTGCTGAATCCCACGCTTGTAAACTGCGGTTTTTTTGATCCAAAGGAAAGCGTTCAAGAGTAAAGGTTTTATCGCCTAGCTGGGCTTGCGTCGTCATAATGGTTTTTTGATCAGTAAACTAATAATGTAGGTAAATTCTAACATGCAACGGCAAAACGCCAACCCCCAACAGTTACCAAATGGCTTTTCTTATCAAAGTAGGGCACTTAGCGCACAAAAAAGCCTCGATTTATTTTATTATTTGCAAAAAAATCTAATTTGGCAGCAGCCAAACGTAACGGTTTATTCTAAAACAGGTCCAATACCGCGGCTACAATGTTTTATTAGTGAGCATAATATTGAAGATGGCTACTCTCACAGTAAATTAATAGTAGAGCCTTGGCCTGATATTTTATTGGCAATGCGAAAGCGATTAGAGAAGCATTTAAATCAACCATTAAACTCTTTACTCGTTAATTACTACAGAGATGGCAACGATACAATGGGCTGGCACAGTGACGACGAAATAGAGCTTGGTCATCAACCTACAATAATTTGCATATCGCTTGGGGCTGAGCGCGTTTTAAAACTTAAGCAAAAATCTACAAATAAAGTAACGGATTTAAAGTTGCAAAGTGGTAGCTGTTTAATAATGAGTGGCGACAGTCAGCGCGATTACCAACATGCAATACCAAAGCAAACTACATTAGCTCATCCGAGAATAAGTTTAACGTTTAGGTATATTAAGCAAGTTACGCAACGATAATTTTAGTTAGCCAACAGGCTTAGCTACTTGTTATGATAACTATATAAATTAGCTACAAAAATGGTTTTATGTCAATGCAGCAACAAATTCAAGAAAAAATCAGTAATGCTATAGCTTGTAAGCATTTAAATGTAATCAACGAAAGCCACATGCACAGCAAAGGCACTGAGTCACATTTTAAAGTAATTGTAGTAAGTGAAGAATTTGCAGGTAAACGCCTTTTACAACGTCATCGTGAAATCAATGAAATTTTAAAAGATGAGTTAGCAAATCATATTCATGCATTAGCAATCCATACTTATACACCTGATGAATTTACTGAGCAGGGCGGTGAAGCACCTGATTCACCAAATTGTTTAGGTGGATCTAAGTAAGTCTAAGCAGATAGTTAATTTATAAGAATTTGATCAGCTTTAGCATTCACTATTAACTGATCAGATCAGTGTTTTTAGTATTAGCCTTTAAACTAGCGCTAATTTTTATTGTAAAGATATAGGATCATCAATGGTCATTAAGCCTAAAATTCGTGGATTTATCTGTACCAACGCACACCCAGTGGGCTGTAGCGAGCATGTTCAAGAACAAATTAACTATGTAAAACAGCAAGGCGCATTAAAAAATGCACCAAAGAATGTATTAGTTATTGGCGCATCTACAGGCTACGGTCTTGCTTCGCGTATTACAGCCGCATTTGGTGGTGGAGCTAAAACGTTAGGTATTTTCTTTGAAAAAGAAGGCACTGAGCGTAAAACGGGTTCTGCTGGTTGGTATAATACCGCAGCATTTCAAGAAGCTGCTGATGAAGCGGGTCTTTGGTCTAAAAATATTAATGGCGATGCGTTTTCAAACGAAATAAAGCAAAAAGCTATTGATACTATTAAAGCCGATTTAGGCAAAGTAGATTTAATTATATATAGTTTGGCATCACCGCGTCGTACCGATCCTAATACAGGTGAAGTTTTCTCTTCTACGTTAAAGCCAATTGGCAACGCCGTTACAACTAAAAACCTTAACACGTCAAAACGTGAAATTGATGAAATTACAGTTGAAGCAGCAAATCAAGACGATATCGATAACACTATTAAAGTTATGGGTGGCGAAGATTGGGAAATGTGGATTGACGCATTAAAAGAAGCGGATGTATTAGCTGATAACTTTAAAACCACTGCCTACACGTATATCGGCAAAGAGTTAACATGGCCAATATACGGACATGCAACTATCGGTAAAGCAAAAGAAGATTTAGACCGCGCAACTGCTGCAATTAAAGAATCTACAAAAGACTTAAATGGCGAAGCGTATGTGTCGTCACTTAACGCAGTAGTAACGCAAGCAAGCTCAGCTATCCCGATTATGCCTTTATATATCTCTGCATTATTTAAAGTAATGAAGGCTGATGGAACTTATGAAGGCACTATTGAGCAAATTCAGGCTCTATTTAGTGAAAACTTGTATGGTGATACGCCACGTTTTGATGACGGCGGTCATTTATTCCAAAACTATAAAGAATTAGAAGACGACGTTCAAGCGCGTGTTCAAGCAGTTTGGGATAAAGTAGATACAAGCAGTATTGATGAGTTAACAGATTATGTTGGTTACCATAACGAGTTTTTACGTTTGTTTGGTTTTGGCATCGATAGTGTAGATTATGACCAAGATGTAGATTCGGTTAAAGCAATTGCAAATATGATTGATTAATCTTTTCTAAAATATGTAATTAAAAAGTCGCCTAGTGCGACTTTTTTTTGTTTTTTAGGTTTATTAATAAATTGTAATGAAAAACAGTAATCGTTGCCTAAGCTACCACTTTGGTCTAACTTAAATTTTATTAAATGCACTTAACAAATCCAAATAAGCATATCTCTCGTATAATTTTCATAAATACACTCGCATAGTCACCCACAATGGTGTTAAAATTGAGGCAATATGTGAAGAGTTTTTACTGCGTTGCTTGTTTGGTATTCATAGCGAGTTGTTCTTTTATACATTGAAATAACTTGGAATAGCTAAATGGCGACGTGGTTGGTACGATTTTTCAGTTTCTTTCCGTTAATGTAGTGCAAGTGCGTATGATCAACATAAAAAAAGGTCTGGATTTACCCATAGAGGGCGCACCTCAGCAAGTTATTCACGACGGTTCTCCCGTCAAACGTGTAGCTGTGCTAGGTGAAGAGTTTATTGGTATGCGTCCAACCATGCATATCCGTATGGATGACCAAGTTAAAAAAGGCCAGGTACTTTTTGAAGATAAAAAGAACCCAGGCGTCCTATTTACCGCACCAGCTTCTGGTGTTGTAAAAGAAATAAATCGTGGTGCTAAACGTGTGCTGCAATCTGTTGTTATTGAAGTAAACGGCAGTGAGCAAATCACCTTTGACTCTTTCTCTGAAACTGAGCTTACAAGCTTAGATCGTGAAAAAGCCAAAGAAGTACTTATACAATCTGGTCAATGGACAGCACTTCGTGCTCGCCCGTTTAGCAAAGTAGCGGCTGTGGATGCAAATCCTAGTTCTATTTTTGTGACCGCAACCGACACAAATCCTCTTGCTGCAGATCCTGCGGTAATTATTGCCGAAAATGCGCAAGCATTCGAAGCAGGTTTAGCTGTTGTTTCGCGTTTGACCGATGGTAAGGTATTTGTTTGTAAGCGAGCTGGCAGTAAAATCCCTAGTTCATCTATAGCTCAAGTAGAAGTACATGAGTTTAGTGGTGTACATCCGGCTGGCCTTGTAGGCACTCATATCCATAATCTTGACCCTGTATCTGTTAGCAAGCAAGTTTGGCATATTGGTTACCAAGACGTTATTGCGTATGGTCACTTATTCCTTACTGGTGAGATTTACACGACTCGTGTTATTTCGCTTGCAGGTCCACGTGTTAAAAACCCTCGTTTAGTGAAAACACAATTAGGTGCTTCATTGGATGATTTAGTGGCTGGTGAATTAGAAGACGGTGATAACCGTGTTATTTCTGGTTCGGTATTATCAGGCTCTACTTCAAACGGTGTTCATGCATTCTTAGGTCGTTACCACGTTCAAGTTTCAGTATTGCTTGAAGGTCGCGAAAAAGAATTGTTTGGCTGGATTGCACCAGGTAGTGATAAATTTTCTGTAACGCGTTCATTCCTTTCTCACCTTGCGCCAAGTCGTTTATTTAAAATGACAACGTCAACAGGTGGTTCAAAACGTGCCATGGTACCAATTGGTAGCTACGAGCGCGTAATGCCGTTAGATATTTTGCCGACACTATTATTACGTGACTTAATTTCACGCGATTTAGACAGTGCAATTTCATTAGGCGCGCTTGAACTTGATGAAGAAGATTTAGCGTTATGTACCTTCGTTTGTCCTGGCAAATACGAGTATGGTTCTATCCTGCGCGATTGCTTATCAACGATCGAGAAGGAAGGCTAGAGAGATGGGTTTAAAAAAATATCTTGAAGATATCGAGCCGAATTTTGAAGCCGGTGGTAAATATGAAAAGTTTTATGCACTGTATGAAGCAGCTGCAACTATTTTTTATACACCTGGCTACGTAAATAAAGGCGCGACACACGTACGCGATAACATCGACCTAAAACGCATGATGATTTTAGTGTGGATGGCGACGTTTCCAGCTATGTTTTTTGGTATGTTCAATATTGGTCATCAGGCCGCTGGTGCATTAGCACAAGGTTTTGAACTAGCTAATTCTTGGCAGGTTGGTTTGTTCCAGTTATTAGGTGGTGTTTTAACACCTGATGCAGGCTGGGGCGCTAAAATGTTTTATGGAGCGTGTTTCTTCCTACCAATTTACGCAGTAACGTTTGCTGTGGGTGGTTTTTGGGAAGTTATTTTTGCTTCAGTGCGTAAACATGAAATTAATGAAGGTTTCTTCGTTACTTCTGTATTATTCGCACTTATTTTGCCTGCAACAATTCCTTTATGGCAAGTTGCGCTTGGTATTACGTTTGGTGTTGTTATTGCTAAAGAAATCTTTGGTGGTACGGGACGTAACTTCTTAAACCCAGCTTTAGCCGGTCGTGCGTTTTTATTCTTCGCATACCCAGCTCAAATCTCGGGTGATACAGTATGGACAGCAGTAGATTCGTTCTCTGGTGCAACTATGCTAGGTCAAGCATTTGCTGGCACACTTGATTTTGCAAACATGGAATTATGGTGGAATGCGTTTTACGGTTTCATTCAAGGTTCTGTAGGTGAAACATCTACACTTGCATTATTAGTAGGTGGTTTATTCTTAATCTACGTTCGTATTGCTTCTTGGCGCATTGTACTAGGTGTATTCCTAGGTATGGTAGCAACTGCTTTTTTATTAAATGCTGTAGGCTCAGAAACTAACCCTGTATTTGCAATGCCTTGGTATTGGCATTTAGTACTTGGTGGTTTTGCGTTTGGTATGTTCTTTATGGCTACTGACCCTGTATCGGCTGCATTTACTAACAAAGGTAAATTAGCATATGGTCTATTAATTGGCTTTATGGTGGTTATGATCCGTGTTGTGAACCCTGCTTTCCCAGAAGGCATGATGCTAGCAATCTTATTTGCTAACTTATTCGCACCATTATTCGATCACTTTGTTGTGCAAGCTAATATTAAGCGGAGGTTGGCACGTAATGTCTAGTAATAACGAATCAATCGGTAAAACGTTATCAGTTGTTGTAGCGCTATGTTTAGTGTGTGCAATCATTGTATCGTTTGCTTCTGTACAGCTTCGTCCTTTACAGCAAGCAAATAAAGAAAAAGATATTCAAAGTAATATCCTATCTGCAGCGGGTATCGAAAAAGTAGAAAATGTATCTGATACATTTAACGCTAAAATCGAAGCACGTGTTGTAAATATGACTACAGGTGAGTTTGTAGATACAGACCCAACAATCTTTGACTTTGAAAAAAGCAAATATGATGCAGCGCTAAGTGTTTCTCTTAAAGAGAAAGGCGTTAAAGATATTGCTGGTATTCAACGTGTGACTAAAGAGTCGCCGGTGTATATCTCTAAAAAAGAAGATGGCTCTATTGATGCAATCATTCTTCCTATCCAAGGCTATGGCTTATGGGGCTTAATGTACGGTTTTATCTCGCTTGAAAGCGATGGTGAAACAGTTAAGAGCATTATTTTTTACAAGCATAATGAAACTCCTGGTTTAGGTGGCGAAATCCAAAATCCACAGTGGACTGCAACATGGGAAGGTAAAGAACTTCCAATTCAAATTGTTAAAGGTACTGCGGGTAATGATGAGCATAAGATCGATGGTCTTTCAGGTGCTACATTAACGTCTAACGGTGTTGATCATGCAGTTGATTTTTGGACTGGCGAAAATGGCTTTGGCCCTTTCCTTGCGAAAGTACGTAAAGGAGCGTTGAAATAATGGCTGATACTAAAGAAATGAAGGCGGTCCTATTTGGTCCGGTTTTAGCTAACAACCCAATCGCATTACAAGTACTTGGTATTTGTTCTGCGCTAGCGGTAACGTCTAGCTTAAAAAATGCATTAATAATGTCAATTGCTTTGACATTGGTTACCGCGTTTTCTAGCTTCTTTATCTCGCTAATACGTAACCAGATCCCATCGTCAGTGCGTATCATCGTACAAATGACGATTATTGCATCATTAGTAATTGTTGTTGACCAAGTACTACAAGCGTTTTCTTATGCTACGGCAAAAGAGCTTTCGGTATTCGTTGGTCTAATTATTACGAACTGTATTGTAATGGGTCGTGCTGAAGCATATGCGATGAAGTCGCCACCAATCATGTCATTCCTTGATGGTATTGGTAATGGTTTAGGCTACTCTGTTGTTTTACTTACTGTTGGTTTCATTCGTGAACTGTTCGGTAAAGGAACACTATTCGGTGTTGATATTATCCCATTAGTACAAGATGGTGGTTGGTATCAACCTATGGGTCTATTAATATTACCACCGAGTGCATTCTTCATCATTGGTTTATTCATATGGGTACTTCGTACTTATAAGAAAGACCAAGTAGAAGCTAAAGCGTAAGGGGCACACAGTGGAACATTATATTAGTTTATTTGTAAAAGCCGTTTTTATTGAAAACTTAGCGTTATCATTCTTCTTAGGCATGTGTACTTTTTTAGCAGTATCTAAAAAAGTTACTACATCAATAGGCCTAGGTGTAGCGGTTATTGTTGTTTTAGGTATTTCTGTACCTGTAAATAACTTGGTTTACCATGCTGTGTTAGCACCAGGTTCGCTTACGTGGCTTGGTTACCCTGATGCAGATCTTAGCTTTTTACGTTTCTTAACTTTCATTGGTGTTATTGCAGCACTAGTGCAAATTCTTGAAATGGTATTAGATAAGTTTTTCCCAGTACTTTACAACGCGTTAGGTATCTTCCTTCCATTGATCACAGTTAACTGTGCAATCTTTGGTGCGGTATCTTTCATGGTTGAGCGTAACTATGACTTCGGCGAGTCTGTTGTTTATGGTATTGGCGCTGGTGTTGGTTGGGCGCTTGCAATTACATTACTTGCAGGTATCCGTGAGAAACTGAAATACTCAGACGTGCCAGATGGCTTACGTGGTTTAGGTATTACCTTCATCACTGTTGGTTTAATGGGACTTGGCTTTATGTCATTCTCTGGTATTTCACTGTAAAGGGTAGCGAGGATAAATCATGGATTATCAGATTTTCTTAGGCGTTGGTGTTTTTATCGCTATCGTTGTACTACTAGTTTTAGTGATCATTGGTGCTAAATCTCAGTTAGTTGCAAGCGGTGACATCATCATCGGTATTAATGGCGATAAAGACAAAGCCATTACTACATCAGCAGGTAATAAACTTTTAAGTGCATTATCTGAGTCAGGTATATTTGTATCATCAGCTTGTGGTGGCGGTGGCTCTTGTGGTCAGTGTCGTGTACACATTAAAGAAGGTGGTGGCGATATTCTGCCAACTGAACTTGATCACATTTCTAAAGGTGAAGCCCGCGAAGGCTGTCGTTTAGCGTGTCAGGTAAATGTTAAAAATGACATGGAAATTGAACTTGAAGAGTCAATTTTCGGTGTTAAAAAGTGGGATTGTGAAGTTATCTCTAACGATAACAAAGCAACGTTCATCAAAGAACTTAAACTGCAAATCCCTGGTGATGAGTCAGTGCCTTTCCGTGCGGGTGGTTACATCCAAATCGAAGCGCCACCTCACCATGTTAAATATGCAGATTTTGATGTTCCTGAAGAATATCGTGGCGACTGGAACCATTTTGGTTTCTTCGATCTGGAGTCAAAAGTAGACGAAGAAACAATTCGTGCTTACTCAATGGCTAACTACCCAGAAGAAGAAGGCATCATTATGCTTAACGTGCGTATTGCTGCTCCGCCTCCAAGAAACCTAAGCTTACCTTGTGGTAAAATGTCTTCGTACATTTGGTCACTTACAAAAGGCGATAAGGTAACTATTTCTGGTCCATTTGGTGAGTTCTTCGCTAAAGACACAGATGCAGAAATGGTATTTGTTGGTGGTGGTGCTGGTATGGCGCCAATGCGTTCACATATCTTTGATCAACTTAAGCGTTTGAACTCTAAACGTAAGATGAGCTTTTGGTATGGCGCACGTTCTGAACGTGAAATGTTTTACGTAGAAGATTTTGATGGCTTAGCAGCTGAAAATCCTAACTTTGTATGGCATACAGCACTTTCAGATCCACAACCAGAAGATAACTGGGAAGGCTATACAGGCTTTATCCATAACGTGTTATTTGAGAACTATCTTAAAGACCACGAAGCGCCAGAAGATTGTGAGTACTACATGTGTGGTCCTCCAATGATGAACGCGGCAGTTATCACTATGCTTAAAGACTTAGGTGTTGAAGACGAAAATATCTTATTAGATGATTTCGGTGGCTAACACTGATACCAAAAAAACTTAGTTTTGGTTAAAATACCAGCCTCGTAGCACTTTGTGTTACGAGGCTTTTTTTATTCTTTAATTTATTCAATCTATTAAGTAGAGCGGTTATGAATCGAGTAAGTACTCCCCAAGGCATAATTGCCTTATTATTAATTACACTGACTTTATTATTATCAGGGTGTGGTGAAAAGCCAGAGCCAGAAGAGATTTTTCTGGAGGGTAAAACCATGGGTACCACCTATCATATTAAATATTATGATGAGAAAGCGCAGTTAAGCTCACAAAAGCTACAGTCGCAAATAGATGCTGTTTTGGTTAACGTAAACCAGTCGATGTCTACTTACATTGAAAACTCTGAAATAAATACATTTAATCGTTTGCCAGCAAATAATATTATGCCAATAAGTGAGGATTTTAGAGCCGTTGTATCTGAGTCGATTCGTTTAGGTAAGTCTACAAAAACGCTTGATGTAACCATGGGACCACTTATTGATTTGTGGGGGTTTGGTCCAGATAAAAAACCAACTAACCGCCCTAGTGATGAAGAGCTTGCAAGCATGGTTGAAAAAATAGGTATTGATAAACTTATTTTAACCGAACAGGGTTTAGCTAAAACAATAGATGGCTTAGAATTATCGTTTTCGGCTACAGCTAAAGGTTATGGAATAGATAAAGTGGCACAGTTGTTAGAAAGCCATAACATAACTAATTACATGGTTGAGATTGGTGGTGAGCTGCGTATAGCGGGTGAGAAGCCAAATAGCCAAGACTGGAAAATTGCAATAGAGCAGCCAGATGCACAACCAGGAGAGCGTAAAGTACACCGTGTTTTATCGCCAGGTACAAATGGTATTGCTACATCGGGTGATTACCGTATTTTTTATAAAATGGATGGTGAAATTTATACGCATTTAATTGACCCAGTTACGGGTATGCCTATTAAGCACGACTTAGTATCAGTAACAGTGCTTCATCCAAGCGCAATGACTGCTGATGGGCTAGCTACTGCACTTACTGTGATGGGGATGGAAAAAGCCCAAGCATATGCGCAACAGCACGATTTGCCAGTGTATTTAATAGGTAAATCCAAAGATGGTTTAGTTACTTACTCAAGCCCTGCATTTAAGCCCTATTTATAGGATTGGGTAAAGCTTGTTTATTTTCGTATTACTAGGGTATATAATAGCAGTCGCTCAAAAATGTTTTGAGCTTAATTTATTGCTGATCAATAGGGGCTAAGCAATGTCACTTTTTCTTCTTACTTTTGGCTTACTAATTTTGATAGTTTCGGCTATGGCCGTTGGTATGATCGTGCAAAAAAAATCTATGGCGAGTAGCTGTGGTGGTTTGGGTTCGGTTGGTATTGATAAAGCCTGTGATTGCGATGATCCATGTGATAAACGCAAAAACCGTTTAGCTAAAGAGCAAGCCTGGAAAGAAAACCAAATTATTTAAGCCTGCCTTAAATAATACTAATTACATTGAAAGGAAGAACGCTCTATTGAGTTAAATAATAACTTACTAGTGCAATGTAATTAGTGTGAAAAGCGCTTTATAGCGCTTTTTTTGTGTCTATAAAATTACTAACTTGAACTTATTGCTGATAAATTTAATTTTGGCAGTTATTTTTGATACGTGGTCGTCTTTCTGTATTCGAATGAATCCGCATTACAATCAATGTGTTGGTGAGTTTCTCAACCAAACTTTATGTTATTTAGCACCTCCCAAAAGTAATCCAATCTTAATGTATTAGACAAAAGTCTATAGTTTAGTTTTTTTCACCTATTAGGTTTATTTTTCTCGTTTGTCAAATTTGAGCTAACACTCTAAAGTTTAACCATAGACAAAGAGCAAAGCTCTAGTCATAAGCTTGAGGCACTATTAGCCTCGCTTAAAAGAATCTTTATATTGTGTGTGAAGATGTTGTCAGTGTGAAAGGCAACTCAAGTTCGGTGGTGACTGAGTTTGAGTTGTTTTTATTTCCTTTCAATGCCACGTAATGTAAACCAAGAATCTTTATATTGTGTGTGAAGATGTTGTCAGTGTGAAAAGCGGCTCAATTTCGGTGGTGACTGAATTTGGGCTGTTTTTATTTTTGCCTCCACATAGTGTAAATAATAAATCTTTATGTTCTATGTGAAGATGTTGTCAGTGTGAAAGGCAATTCAAGTTCGGTGGGTTTACTTCCATAAAGAATCACTTGAGTTGTTTTAATTTAACTCCCTTTATATATTCCTCAACTTTCAAGTATTTCTAATATTACATCTATTTTTTAAATTACGCTTACCCATAAACTAATAAAATAGAAGGCTATTAATTGCACTTAAGAAATAGCCAACGTCTATTTGAGTAATTTAACTATCAGCTATACTTACTTTATCTTTTGCAAATAGTGCTATTAAGCCATCTATAATTGCACTTTGCCACACGTAATAATCGTGTCCTCCTGCGTATTCTTTATAGTTAACATCGTAGCCTTTCATTCTTAATATATCGCGTAAGTGTCTACTACCATCAAGAATTCCTTTTCCACCATTTCTACTTCCTTCAAAGAGTCCTGCAGTAATGAAAAAGTTGATAGGTAGCAGATCTTTAACCATAAAGTTTTCGGATACATAATATGTATTTAACGATTTTTTATGCTTAGGAGCCCACCAATAAGAACCGCTTAAAGAAATAACGTTACCAAAAATATCAGAGCGTCTAAAAGCAGTTGTAGTCGCACCAATACCACCGTAGCTTGAACCGGCTAAAACTCTTTGCTTTGCAGAAAATTTAACTGGAGAGTTTTTTTCTATGGTAGGTAATAATTCAGATGTTAGCATTTTAGTGAAATTTGGGTTATCTGGTAACTCGTTTCCTCTAGTCTTATTGTCTAAGTTGTCGATAAATATAGCTTCTATTGGAGGAAGAAGTTTATTATTCACCAAGGTATTGAGTTTAGAGTCTAAGTTAACTTTTTCTAGATATTTAGGTCCATCAAACATAAAAATCTGAATAGCATTTGATTTTGTTATATCACCAAAACGATATACTTTTATATTACGTTTATTTTTTAATATATTACTATCTAATTCAAATGATAATGCAGGCACAATGGAGTTGCTCTGTGCATTTTTTAAATATTGGTTCGAGAGATTATTTAAATCTATAACAGAACTTTGTTCGAATTTAGTTTTAGCTGCAATTGGAAAGTAATGCGGGTTATTAGGATCTCTTTGGGCCGTTGCAAGTAACGCAACTCTTTTTTCGTAACGCTCTCCAGTAAATTGGGGTACATCTGGCGCTAATTTATAAGACAGTTGTGTATCATTAGGTACTTTATAGCTTTTATACCAAATATTTGATTTCCCGAGGCGTTCCATCCAACCATGATCATTATCAGGAGCTCCGAAAATCAGCACATTATTTTTTGCTCCCCTGTAAATAAATGTTAGTAAGCTATTATCATCAAGGGGTTCTATTAAAGGGGAGTTGTTCTTAATTAAAATATCCCATACATCGTCAGTTTCTTCTCCAGATTCAAGCATTGAAAATGCTTGATTTATTAATTTACTATCAGTTTTTTGTATATAGTTATTTTGCTCACTCTGACTAACAATCCTGTTAATTGTAACGTTTGGGATTGGTCCAGAATAAATAATTTTTGGGTTGTCGTAATCAGCAATAAAATGAAGCCTAGATTGTTTTAAATTTACATTTAATACCTCTCGTATAGGTTGGGAGTTTTGGTCTATCAAAGAAATTTCAGTATCATTTTCAGCAGCAACAATTGCACTAATATAGCTTCCTTTGTCTGCCAAAAATGTATACGTTTTGTTTGTTTTATCGAGTGTTACTTTACTTTTTTCTTGTCCGTAAACACCACCTGATAACGAGAGGGAAATTGAAATTGCTAATAAAATACTTGAGCGCATAAGTGTCCTTTTATAATACTAATGATAATGCTTTTTATTTGTATCAATTGTGTGTTGATTGCTAAAGTAATGCAAATAATGCCGTATTTTTAAGCCTTATTTAATGTGATTAACGGTAGGGGACTCAAATGACACGAATTTTTTGATTTGTATTTATCTTTTTTCATTTCACTAACGCGCATGCTAATTACTTTCTAACTATTGATGTTAATGAGCAAAACCTGCTTTTTGATAGAGAGTTTTTTACCGTAGGTGATGACTATGGTGCCTGCGTATCAGGGAGGCTCGTGTAGTAGCAATACAAGCTAAGTCAAAATTTAAAATAGAGGGCTTTTATAACAATGACCATTATCGTGTAAGTGATAATATTCATTATTGTATGTGTAAAGCTATTTATGTTGATGGAGTTTATAAAAGTTGCTTTATTTATAATAAATTTAATGTGAATTTGAAATGTTTTTAATAACTAAGTTATTGTTTTTTAATTTGTTATTTTTAATTAACAAAATGGTTTCTAAAGCTTAACTCAAATTTATTGTTTTTTAGTTGAACAGAAAACTCTCTTTGTTATACTCACGTTCGAACTTTCAGTAAGTTTTGAAAGTTTGATTGATACGGATCAATTTTCACAAGGTGAATTTGTGCTAACCGGATTTGATCGTATTCAGCACCTGATTTTTGGGCTTACAGCAGCAATGTTTTTTAAATTTTTCCATTGCTATGTATTAATTTTAATTTTGTTATTAGTCATTTTAGTAGGTTAATGTCTTTGAACACACTTTCTTTACATCATGCAAATGCTGCTCTCGCCCCAAGCGAGCAGGTTACGTGTGAGCGCTTGAATAAAGCGAGTAAAGGCGTGTGTGTCGCTATAACATTGTTAGTGTTTAATACTGTCATGCTGCTAAGTGGTGCACTAGAGGATGCCTTCAAGCTTGAAGCTTTACTAAGTGATGGGTTTATTGTAGAGCCACTGTTACTTACTATTGCTGAATTTTTAGCTCATCCAATCATATCAAGTCAGTTACTTATTGGCCTTTGTTGGTTATTGTTCCATATTTTTCCAGCGCGTCGTGCTGGAATTATCCTCCGTAAAGCAGCCTTTGCTTTTAGCGAGGCTAAAGTTCTTCAGCCAGTGCAAGTTGCACATGGTTGTCGTGCTCCACCTAGCTTTACAGGTTGTCTGTAGGGTTACACCTTGTTGCTGGTTTTAATTATTTTTTCTTGCTGTAAATAATTAAAGTTAGCTAAAACAAAGTAACTCGTGTTTTTTTAACACGTTCAGCCAACCACAACTCACCCAAGTTAATTTTTATTGCGTTATATAAATGCGTTTAAAAAAACTGGGTTTGTTTGCTAGGGGTTTTTACACCTATCATCTAAAGCTTGTTTCATCTTCATTTTATAATTCAGTTCTAATTAACTTGGGTTTTATCGAAAAATCGTTGCTTGGTTTTTTAAAGCAACAAACTCAAACCCTCTAGGTTGTAGGATAGTCCCTTGTTAATTCGTAACCTTTGTAATATTGCTTTAGCTAGTACAGTGCTGGCACTGTCAGGCTGTAAAGGCGGGATACTTGATCCAAAAGGGCAGATAGGCATTGATGAGAAAAATTTAATCATCATCGCGACCGTGCTTATGTTGCTTGTAGTGATCCCCGTTATTGTGATGACTTTATATTTCGCATGGAAATATAGAGACACACAAACTCATGAAATTTACGCTCCAAAATGGGCTCATTCAAATAAAATTGAAGCTGCTGTTTGGGCTGTTCCTATCGTTATTGTGATTATTTTAGGTGTTATTACCTGGGAGTCTACTCAAGCATTAGACCCATACAAGCCAATTGAAGGTAAAGGTAAACATCTTACTGTTGAAGTGGTGTCATTAAACTGGAAGTGGCTATTTATTTATCCTGAGCAAGGTATTGCTACGGTTAATGAATTAGTGTTTCCGGCAAATGTGCCTGTTGAATACAAAATCACTTCAGAGAGCACAATGAACTCGTTTTTCATTCCGCAATTGGGTAGTCAAATATACTCAATGGCCGGTATGGAAACCAAGCTTCACTTAATTGCTAATGAGCCAGGTACATTTAAAGGCTTTTCGGCAAATTACAGTGGTGCAGGCTTTACTGGTATGAAGTTCAACGCAATTGCCACACCTACTCAAGCTGGTTTTGATAAGTGGGTGAGTGATGTGAAAGCGAATTCAAGCGCTAATAATCTTACTCATGCAAATTATGTTGAGCTTGCAAAAGCGAGCGAAAATAATCCTGTAGCTTATTACGGTAAAGTTGAAGACGGCTTATTTCATACAATTGTTATGAAATACATGCAGGCGCATGGCGATATGAATAAAAAGCACAATGCGATGGGCGAACATGGCGAGATGGGTAAACAACATCACGCTATGGACAAGCATTCAGCGAAATCATCACACAGCCAAGGCGAGGAATAATCATGTCGTTTTTAGGCAAACTATCTTTAGATGCAATTCCGTTTCATGAACCAATTCTTGTGGTCACGATGTCGGTTATTGCAATAGCTGGGCTTATTATTGCCGGGCTTATTACAAAGTACAAAAAATGGGGCGTGCTTTGGCGCGACTGGATCACGTCTGTTGATCATAAACGCTTAGGCGTGATGTATATCTTTCTTGCATTAATAATGCTATTTCGTGGTTTTTCTGATGCCATAATGATGCGTACTCAGTTAGCACTTGCTACCAGCGGGGCGCCCGGTTATTTGCCACCAGAGCACTACGACCAAATATTTACTGCCCATGGCGTAATTATGATCATATTTATGGCAATGCCATTTATGATTGGTTTAATGAACATTATATTACCACTACAAATTGGTGCTCGCGATGTTGCATTCCCATTTTTAAATAACTTAAGTTTTTGGTTTACTGCCAGTGGCGCTATTTTAATTAATATCTCACTTGTTTTTGGTGAGTTTGCTAAAACAGGTTGGGTGGCATATCCGCCGCTTTCGGAGCTGACCTTTAGCCCTGGGGTGGGGGTAGATTATTATATATGGGCCTTACAAATATCCGGGCTCGGTACTCTTTTAACAGCTGTAAACTTTTTAGCGACTGTATTTAAAATGCGTGCACCAGGTATGACCCTAATGAAAATGCCTATTTTCACATGGACATGTACTTGGGCAAACATCTTAATTGCAGCATCATTCCCAATTTTAACTGCTGTGTTAACTATGCTAACACTGGATCGTTATCTCGATTTCCACTTCTTTACCAATGAATTGGGCGGTAACGCCATGATGTACATCAACCTGTTTTGGGCGTGGGGTCATCCTGAGGTATATATTTTAGTATTACCAGCATTTGGTGTTTTCTCTGAAATTATTTCGACCTTTGCTGGTAAGCGTTTATTTGGTTATAAATCGATGGTTTACGCCAGCGGTGCAATCTCTATTTTAGGGTTTGTTGTTTGGTTACATCACTTCTTTACTATGGGGTCCAGTGCAAACGTTAACGCGTTCTTTGGAGTAATGACCATGGTTATAGCGGTACCAACCGGCGTTAAGCTATTTAACTGGTTGTTTACTATTTATCGCGGACGTTTGCGTATCAGTGTTCCTGTACTTTGGACGCTTGGCTTTATGGTTACCTTTACTGTAGGCGGCATGACTGGTGTATTACTTGCCATTCCTGGTGCGGACTATGTATTACACAACAGCTTATTCTTAATAGCGCATTTTCATAACACTATTATTGGTGGTGCTGTATTTGGTTACCTTGCTGGTTTTGCATTTTGGTTCCCTAAAGCAATGGGCTTTAAACTGAATGAAAAATGGGGTAAAGCATCATTTTGGTGTTGGATTATTGGTTTCTTCGTCGCATTTATGCCGCTGTACGTACTTGGTTTCTTAGGTATGACACGTCGTTTAAACCACACTAATAATCCAGATTGGAACATATGGTTATACATTGCTGCAGGCGGTGCTGTGATTATTATGTTCGGTATTATTAGCCAAGTTATTCAACTATATGTGAGCTTTAGAGACCGCGAAGCGCTTGACGATACAACAGGCGATCCGTGGAACGGTCATACACTTGAGTGGGCAACAAGTTCACCTCCACAAGTGTATAACTTTGCAACTATTCCACACGTTGATGATATTGATGCATGGACCGACATGAAAGAAAAAGGTCAAGCATATTTAGATAAAGCTAATTACAGCCCTATTCATATGCCTAAAAACACATCTGCTGGTGTGCTAATGGCGGCAAGTTTAACTGTATTTTGTTTTTCAATGATTTGGCATATTTGGTGGTTAGCTGTTGTTGGATTAGTAGGTGGAATTGCCATCTTTATCAAACGTTGTTACACAAACGATGTTGATTACTATATTCAACCAGATGAAATAGCACGAACAGAGCAGGCTTATAATTTAAGTGGCGCTGGTCAAAAAAGTACTATTGCTAACGAGAATAAGGAGCTAAACGCGTGAGTACACTATCTGCAAATGTAGGGTCTGCAAATTTAGACTCAGTATCTCATGATGCTCACGAGCATGAGCATCATGATACGTCTGGCGATACCGTATTTGGCTTTTGGTTATATTTAATGACCGATTGCCTATTATTTGCCTCGTTTTTTGCCACTTACGCCGTGTTATTTATGAACACGGCAGGTGGTGTATCAGGTAAAGATATTTTCGAACTCGATTTTGTAGCAGTAGAAACGGCTGCACTACTTATTAGTAGTATTACTTTTGGCTTTGCCATGCTTGCCGCTCAAGGGCAAAAAAAGGCACTTACCTTAACATGGTTATTTGTTACGTTTTGTTTAGGTGCTGTGTTTATTAGTATGGAAATATACGAATTTCATCACCTAATAGTGAACGGGCATGGTCCGCAACATAGTGCTTTTTTAACATCGTTTTTCTCATTAGTTGGCTTGCACGGTTTGCACGTAACCGCAGGTTTAATATGGATGACAATAATGATGATTGAAGTTGCTAAGCGCGGTCTTGGCAAGCCAACTATTACGCGTTTAAGTTGCTTAAGTTTATTTTGGCACTTTTTAGATGTTGTTTGGATTTGTGTATTTACCGTTGTTTATTTAATGGGAGCAATGTAATGAGCCACAGCGAATCGCATTCATTAAAGCAAAGTGATCATCACGATGAGTCTCACGGCAGTGTTAAAAGTTACCTAATTGGCTTTGTGCTATCAGTTATTTTAACAACTATTCCATTTTATATGGTTATGAGTGGTGACTTTTCAAAAGTAACAACGCTTTGGAGCATTGTTACTTTAGCTATCGTACAAATTTGGGTGCATTTAAAATACTTTTTACACCTTAACTTTACGACTGCAAATGGTCGAGCAAGTACTTTCTCATTCCTATTCAGTGCCCTGATTATCGTAATGGTTGTTGGGTTATCTGTTTGGATCATTTATGAATCTAACGCAATGATGATGTACTAGGAGTTGAAGATGTTTCGTCGTTATTTATCAGTGACAAAGCCAGGTATTATTATGGGGAATTTAATCAGCGTAGCGGGTGGGTTTTTACTTGCCTCGCGCGGTGACATAGATCCATGGTTAATGGTTGCCACGTTAATTGGCTTATCGCTCGTAGTTGCATCGGGTTGTGCTATCAATAATGTAATTGATAGAGATATAGATGTAGCAATGGCACGTACTCGTACACGTGTAACTGTAACTGGCGAAATGTCTGCTAAGGCTGCACTTAGCCACGGTGTTTTATTGGGTATTGTAGGTTTTGGGTTATTAATTGCTTTTACTACTCAAGCCGCCGTGTTTTTTGCAGCCTTTGGTTATGTTATTTATGTAGGGGTTTATAGCCTCTACATGAAACGTAACTCAGTATATGGCACTTTTGTAGGCAGCCTTTCTGGCGCTGTACCACCAGTAGTTGGTTACTGCGCCGTGACAGGGCAGTTCGATATGGGCGCATTAATACTGCTAGTTATGTTTAGCTTGTGGCAAATGCCGCACTCTTACGCTATCGCTATTTTTCGCTTTAAAGATTACCAAGCTGCAGGTATTCCTGTATTACCAGTAGCGCAAGGTATCGACAAAGCAAAACGCCACATTGTGCTTTATATTGCTGTATACGCATTAGTGGTGATGTTACTGCCAATTACTGGCTACACAGGTGCTGCTTTTATGGCTGTTGCTTGTATTACCAGCTTTTGGTGGTTGCTAATGGCGCTACGTGGTTATCGTCGTAATATTGATATGAGTAGCTGGGCACGTAAAGTGTTCGCATTTTCAATTATTAATATTACAGCGTTAAGCATTGCTATGGCTGTTGACTATCATAGCGTTGCTCCACAGCTATTAACGCTGACCTAATTTAAAATTTTTGACTATTCCAAAGTTAATCCAAAGGCTCGAAAGAGCCTTTTTTTATGCCTAAATATTAAAATAATTGAACATTCGTATACTCGCTCTTTTACTTTTTAAAATCATCAGCATTGTAATAAAGTGGTTTAAGTGTGCCGCAATTAATAAATTTATAGGTAAGCTCATTTTCAGCTGGGACACGTTTTGAGGTACGAAGCTTTTGCATACACGCATTAACTAAATCGACAAAAATAAGATGGTTATAGCTCGGCGCTTTTTGAATTTTATGAATATAAATACGCTCAGTGCCGCTTAGTGTAATCATGTCGTAGTCTTGCCATTGCGATGATTCACTTAAATCTTTTAGTTCTCTGGCATACAGCTGCTTACTCAAGACCAACTCTTTTTTTGAATAAATTAAACTACCACCTTGTTGATAATCACCCTCGTAAATATCGGCAATAATCGTAATTTCTTCACCACGCATTAAATGCTGAATATTAAACGCTTGTGGCTTTACGGTGATTAACTCGGCATTTCTAACAAAGCCTAAAAATGGAACATCGGGGTTTCCTATTTTATAAACAACTTGCACATCATTGGGTAAATTATAGGTGGGTAAATTCATTGCAATAATAGACGAGCCTTGATTAACCAAAGCCATAGGGTGCTCAGCATTGTAAGCGGGGTCTACCGGTGGAAGTTCTGCTTTTTCTTCTTCAGCTGCGGCAAAGCCACTTAAAGTGATTAGTAATAAAGTAAGTAGTAAGCGCATTATAATCTCAATTAATTTATGAGCTTAAATTGTAGTATAAAAATATATATTACATTGAGTTAATTACACTTAATGCTTAACTGCAAAGGATTGTATAAAAGGCTCAAGTGAGCCTTTTATACAATTTCAAGGTAATTTCAAGGTGATTTCAAGATAGTTTCAAGGTAATCTCAAAGCGACATTAAAATAATGGCGACTAAATAAGCACTACTTAATTGCTTTTTTTACTTCTCGCCAATCTATTATTTTAAAGTTTTGAGGCTGCTGTGGCATACGGTTATAACCATCTTGTACAACTAAAATACCTTCTGGATAACCCGGAAGAGACTTAGATGTTACTGTTAACCCGTCGGTTTCTGATGAGCCATCAATACCATTAACCAAATCACTTATTACACTAAACTTACCTGCAAACTCTAAGCTAGGTGTTTTAATGCCCGCAGTACCATTCTTTATTTTATACAGTACGTAGCTGTTATCACCTTGGCTCGAAACAACTAAATAACGTGTTTTGTCGCTGTGGTAAATTTCCATACCTTCAACATCATCAACAAGTTGCTCATTTATGTCTTGTAGCATAACCGGTGTACTTCCTGCCGTTGGCTCTGCACCTATAAACCAAATACCGGCATCTTCTTCGCCTACAAATAATTGTCCTAGTTCATCATCTGCACTACAGCCTTCTGGTTGGCTTGGTAGGTTAAACTCGCGAACAAGTTTGCCTGTTATTTTTTCGTTATCCTCACTGATTTTATATTGCTGATACAGCCCCGATTTATCATTTACAAATACATAGTTCCCCGTATTTGACGAGTACATACATAAGCCATAAATTTCATCAAGATTGGTAGGAATATCAGTAATGTACTTCACATTATTATTAGCTTGTACTGTAAATACACTAATACCGTTAAGTGTTCGGTTACTGGCGGTTATTAATGTATTGGTACTGTTTTTAATGGTGCTATTTTGTCGCAGGTCCACGTTATTTAAACGACCAACTTCAAGTGACTGTTCAAGCTTGCCATTTAGGCTATATACCATTAGTCCACGGCGTTTATCGGTGCCTAAAATTAAGCTGTTTGCTGCATCTTTAGGGTTAACCCAAATTGCCGGATCGTCTGCTGCATCACCAAATGCTTGAACGGGGGCAGTTTGTGCACTTGCCTTTATTTGAGTAATTGATTGGGTGCTGGTTTTTAATGATTTTTTGATAGGTGTTACAGGTAATGTACTTTTAATATAAGCGCCTGTTTCGTCGTTATACAGCACTGCCGTTGCCGTGTTGTTACTTGTGTAATTTACCGCTACCGATTCCAAGCTCAAGTCACCATTTAACATCCAGTTATTAAACGCTTTGCCAATTGGATCATAAGCATACACAGTATTGTTTTTGGTACTAGTAAACCAAATCATACCATCTTGCGAAGCCGAAATAGCTCCTAGTTCACTGTGTAACTTTCCAAAGGGTGCGACTAAAGCAATCGGTTTTTTATCTGCTTGCGATTCCGCGTTCGCGTTTATTGCCCAAATGCCTACTTCGCTTTCACTTACATATAAGGTATTTGTTGTTGTACTTACAGCACAACCCGACGCCTCACTAACGCCAGAAAATTCACGTAAATTTACGTTAACCGCTTTATTATTCGCTGTATCAAAAACAATAGTTTCAGTAATTAGCCCGCGTACATCAGGTACAAATGCTGATATTGATTCACTCGCTTTATTAGCAAATAAACACACTGTATCGGGTTGTGCTTGTGGTGGATTAATACGTGTTAGTTCAGTTGTATTCCAGCCACTTTGAGTGTGTTCAAGATTAAATATAACAACGTTATCTTGATTGTTATCAATAGTTGCAACCAAAAATGAGTGTGCTGTTAGCTTAGTGACAGCAAGCGCTTCAAAGTTACCTTTTTTTATAATGCTGCTTTGTTGCGTTTCACTTTCAACTAACACTAAGCCTTTGCTTTCGCTTGCTAGCAACCAATTGTTATTATTTAACCATGCCGCTTGTGAGCCTTGCATGTTATCTGTTGGACCAAATTCAGTACTATTAATGACTACTTTATCGGGTGTGTTTTTTACTGCCGTATTTGTAGTCACGTTACTATTGCTACACGCACTTAATGTACTGAGCACTAAGCTACTTACAATTAAGCTAATAGATGTTTTTAATTTAAAGTTCATGTTGTAACCTTTTATTGGTCAAAGCGCTTTTGAGTGCTGTAACGCACTTCGCCTTTATAGTTAATAGCCGTTGCTTTTAGTGCTTCATTGTTAATCGAAAAGCTTAAAAGTCCTGGTGTAGCTTCTGCAAAACGCGTAAATTCACGTTGTTTTACGTAACGCGCTTCGCTACCGCCACCAGATACAAAGTGGTCGAGTTTACTGCCATCTATTTGGTTATGTTGCAGGTCATGTTCGTGTCCTGCTATGTATGCTTGCACACCATTTTGCTCAAATATGGGCTCGAGTAAATTACGTAAACCTTCAGTAAGTCCGTAACGTTTTCCACTGCTATAAAGTGGGTGATGACCAACCACTATTTTCCATCGTGCTTGGCTATTTTCGAGCTGGCTATTTAACCATGTTAATTGCGCTTGGCTGTTTTGCCCTTGAGTTGCTTTGTATTTTTCGCGTGTTTTGTATTCAGGATTTAAAGTATTAGTGTCTAAAAACACCATTAATATCTGCTCGCCACCTTTTAAAGTAAAGGTTTTGCTGTAATAGCGTGCAGGTAAATTCCAGCGCTGACTTTTTTTACTGTAATCAAGTTGTGCTTGCGCATTACCTAAATAATCATGATTACCCAGTACTACATACCAAGGCTCGAATGTATGTGGACCATGGTAAATATCTTCATAGGCACTTTGCCAAAGCGGGTCGTTAACACTTGCCACGCCATTGGGATAAAAGTTATCGCCAGTTGAAATAGTAAAATCACCATCCGTTTGAAACATCGCTATTTCTAACTGGTGTGCTACGTCTTTTTGATAAAAGTGCCCGTTATGACCCCAATCACCAATAACCGTAAAATTTAAGCTCTTAGGCAGGACCGTCAAGTTGGCAATTTTTTGTTGCTCGTATAATACATCGGTGTACGTTACGTTTGCCAATACGCTTTGTATACTGCATAAGCCAAGTGTTATTAGCAGTAATGTTTTTTTTATCATTATTGTTCTCCCATGTTTGGTAGCGCTAAATAAAGTGATTAGCACTACCTCATAAACTTATTTAAAACGCGTAACGCAGCATAAGTTGATAAACTGGTCCCGCTTCTTCAGACTCAATTTCGTACTCATCAAAGCTTCTACTAAACTGATCTTCAACGGTATCAAATTTATTGAAGGTTTCGTCTTTACTTGCATCAAGTAGGTTTGAACCCACCAAGCGTAGCGTTACATCTTCCCAACGTTTTTCTAAAAACACTTCAAAGTCGGCACTGTAAGACGTAGTGATTTCTTCACCTACAATACGTCCATAGGCATCACCTTGCTTGCGGTAAGTTACGCCAAATGCAGCTTTGAGTTCGGGTAAGTCTTGAATAAACCCAACGTTATAAACGTAGTCTGATTGGTCGTTAAATTTGCGAGTTCCAAAAAAATCGGTTACTTCACTATCAAGCCATGAGTAGTTTAAAAATACACCCGTATTAGGCATGCTAAATGCGCCAAGTGGAGTAGATAAATCAAGCTCAACGCCTTTAACATTACCATCGCCTGTGTTGCGTGGTTGCAGTACAAATGTACCTTCGCCCTCAGAGCCTTCTTGTCCTGTATTTGCTATTTCTATTAGGTCATTTACTTTGCGATAAAATAAATTAATACCTACGACGCCACTTTTTCCTAAGCGATACTCGTAGCCTAAGTCCATACCCCAAGCTGATTCTGGTTTTAATTCAGGGTTCCCTAGTTGGTCGTTATCGCCAAGCTCTTTTTCGATAAGTGCCGGCGTTAAAAAATCAAACTCAGGGCGGCGTAAACTACGCGCAATCGATGCACTTATACGCCCATTTTCGCTAACGTTATAACGAAAGTGTGCCGAGGGGAGGATAAAGTCGTAACTATTATTTTCGGTCACGCCAATTGTTTTATCATTAATTTTAGAATCGGTAGACTCCCAGCGAACGCCCAGCTCCCAAGCAAATAAATCATCTTTGTGCTTAACAAGGGCAAATAAGTCAAAGCGATCTTCTTCTAAAGTATTTACACCACCAGTAACCGCTTCGTACTCGCTATTAAATGCAGCAAGCGTTAAAGGTGTTGCTGCGTATTGATCCCAACTGGTAAGTGCAAGTTCTAATTCGTTTTGCGATTCTAAAATTTCACTGTCGCGTTTTTTATTTTGTAAAAATGCACCAAACTGAATTTCTTTGCTGTCACCCCAAGGTTGGCTGTGTTGCCACTGTAGAGTCCATTCTTTATCATCTATTTCACTTTTAGTTTGCTCTTCTTCAAATATCATGGGCAGCTCTGAGGTATCTAATTCGACTTCTTCCTCATATACCGACTCTTCAAACCGAGCAAAGCCAAATTTAAACTTACTTGTGCCGCTTAGTAGTGGAAATTCATAAGCGGTATTGATGTTGTAATTAGTTTGGTCAATATATTTAACATTGGCATTATCTGTTTCTAAGTTACCGCCATTTACAATATCGTTATTGGTTGCAGTTGGGTCGTTGTATTCAAATGAACGTTCATCCTCAGTACGCTCTGTATCAACCCACATAGCGCTAATATTAAACTGACTATCGTCGTCAAAAACAATTTCGTAGCTGGAGTTAAGTGACGTGTCGTCGCCATCGCGAGTGTCAGATTGGTCTTCGCGGTTATCAAATTCTTCTGTTTGAAAATTTATATTGTTTTCAGGGCTATCGCCGTAGCGCAAACTAGTTTTTTGTTTTGGGTTATATCTGCCTTGTAAATTTGCACCAAGTAATAAGCGCCCACCAGCAAATTCAGTACCGTACACTGCAGCTAAGCTTTCTTTAAATTCACCATCATCATAAAGCAAGCCACCAGCACGCAAGTAACCGCCATCTAAACTGTAACCATCGCGCAATACAATATTTAATGTGCCCGCAATAGCATCGGCTGAGCGGTTAGCACTTGATGAGCGAATTATTTCAACGCGTTCAATTAACTCAGCCGGAATTCGGTCAACAAAAAATGAACGATCGGCACCAGCGCCAGGTACTTCTTCACCGTTTATAAGCACCTTTGTATAAGCAGGGCTTAACCCCCGCATACGTGCACCATCCGATTCAAGTACATCCGATAAAAATGTAACACTGGGTACTCGTTTTAATGCATCGCCTGCGGTTAAAGGTTCAAAACGTTGAAAATATTCTTGTGAATATTCTAAGGTTGGTGCGAGTTCGTCAGAACGGTTTCTGTAACCAATTTCACCATATACAACAATTTTGTCAGAAACTTCGATATCTTTTTTTGTGGTTTCTTTTGCATCATCTTCTGCATAAGCCGTTAAATTGCATAAGGTTAATGCGGCTACCAGTACTTTTATTTTAAAGTGTTTCATTGTATTTGCTCTTGGTTATTACTGGGTTGTTTCTTGGTATGGCGAGCAAGCTAAAGATATTTGGTTACGTAAATGTGACAGTGTTTAGTTTAAATACATGTATTTAGAGGTATTTGAGTAATATGTAGAGCGTATTGAGCTTTTATCACTCCTCGTAAAGTCAGGTGTTATGTACCGTGCAGGGCTGTTTTTAAAGTAGGTATCATCTCGTTGTCATATAGCTGAGCTAATATGACCCTGCTAACAAAAACTTGTATGAACTAACTTCAAAACTCATTTATAAACGAGATACCGCACATGCGATTTAACCCCTTTATCAGCCACCGATTATTAATAAACGCTATTATTGCGATGTTTTTTAGCGCTGTGTTTTTAAGTAGTTACTTAGGTGTATTAAAAACTTACGCCAGTATTCAGTGGCTCGATATTATGGGGGAGGGCGGTATTGTATTAATGACCCTTGTATGGATTGCCGCGTTATTAATTTCAAGACCACCGAGTAAAGTAACCACTTACTTAGTGATAGGTGTTGGGCTATTTATGTTCTCGGCAACTCTAGATTTACTTGATGAATGGTTAATGCATCCAGCGCATCAATGGCTCAGTTGGATTGAATCTCTGCCAGCACCTTTAGGCATGTTGTTAACGAGTGTGGGTTTGTATTATTGGCATCAAGAGCAGTACGTATTAAATCTTCAGCTACGCCGCCGTGAAGCGCATTTACGTGAGCACGATAAGGTGTGCTCAGTTACAGGTCTTTATAAGGCGCAGTATCTAGATTCAGCAATTAAAGAGCAACTTACGAGCAAACAACCACTATGGCTTGGGGCTATTGATATTCGTGATTTTTCGCATTTTAATAGTGAGTTTGGCTTTAGTGAGGGCGACCGGTTACTGCGTGAAATTAGCGAGCTATTGTTAATGAATTGCCGACTAAGTGATGTAGTGTGCCGCTACGCAGGAGATTGTTTTATGGTATTGATGCCAGCCACCACAGAGCAGCAAGCTAAAGAGCTGATGGCACAAATTAAAGGAGCTCTAAAGCATTGTGCATTTAAAGTTGAAGCATCTAAAAAAGCAAAGTTTCAATATGTCACTACCGCCTTAATACAAGGTAATAAGCATAGCAGTACAGGTAAACTAACAAGCCAACTGCATAGTCAATTACAACAAAAAAAGCATCAACAAAAAGTAGCGCACCGTGCACATGTTTGTTAGCCAAGACGACAAATATTTAAGCGCTCAAGGGCTTATTACGTCAGCTGTAGAGCTTGCTCAAAGCCGAAACATAAATTTACATAAGCTGCTACGCGGTACCGGTATTTTTGAACAAGACTTACTTAATTTTCAGCATACATTTAGTGTGTCTCAGCAGGTGCGTTTATTAGCTCAATTTAAGTTGTTGATGAAAAGTACTGACAGTGGTTTTTTACTCGGTAGCCAACTTATTAACGACACTCGAGCCGAAGCTCAGGCATTAAAATATAGCGATAATTTAGCTCAAGTATTAAAGCAATTATCACTTTTAAGAATGCAATTAGCGCCTTTATTGTTTAGCCAAACGTATATTAAAAACGATAATGTTTATATTTATATTCAGCCAGCACATGGGCTTGATGAAAGCCTTTACCACTATGTGCTAGAGATATACAGCACTGCATTTTATAGTTTACTTAAACGAGTGAGCGAAAGTTACCCGCATTGTCAGTTCGACTTTGCTTTTAAACGCCCTCGGCATATTCAAGAGTACGAACAAAATTTAGGGCTAAAGGTAAGTTTTGATAAGCCATGTACTCGCTGGGTATTAAATAAAACCATGTTAAGGGCTAAAAACCCGCATGCGAGTCAATTACGATTTATGCAAGCGCAGTCGCAGCTACATAATAAAAGCGTAGTTAGCATGACTTTTATTGAAGCCGTCTGCAGATACTTATACTCCCACCCAAGTGCTAATTTAGAGTGTACCGCAAAGCACTTTGCTATGAGCTCAGCTACATTTAAGCGCAGACTTAAACTCAATGGGGTACGCTTTTCAGCGTTAATAGATGAGCAAAATAAGCACAAAGCTATTTACCTACTTACTCTGTGCGCTAAACATAACGAACAAGTCGCTGAACATTTAGCTTTTTACGATATACCTAACTTTCGGCGCGCCTTTAAACGCTGGACAGGCTTAACACCTAATCAGTTAAAAGCGCAATAAGTTACTCAGTTGCCATGTCGATGGAGTGCAACAATGTTCGTGCCTTTAAATGTAGGTTTGCGTCCTCTGGATTTGACGTATTAGTCAGCCAAATTACATTGCCTTCTTTATTTACAAACAATGTAGTAGGTGTGCCTCGTATACCTAATTGCTGTGCTATTGCATCGGCTTTTACGGCTGTTTTAAAAGTATAGCCTCTGTCGCTAAGCGCTTTAGCGGGAGTAGCATCGTCATCTTCTTTAAAGCTCACGGCAATAACTTTTAAGCCCATATCATCAATTTTTTGAAGTGCTGGCTGAAGCTTTTTACAGTACGGACACCACGTTGCCCAAAAGTGTAAAACGTAAGGTTGACCTAATAAATCTTGAGTATTGAGTGCAGACCCATCAGCCATTTGTAAATTTAATGTAGGCAGCTTAGGGTATGTTTCTTGCGTACTTTCTTCTTGCGAATAGCTTGTAAAGCTTATAAAAATTAGTGCGATGGCAATAAATAGTTGCTTCATAATATGTTCGTTCTTATTTTACATATTAAATAAGAACGAGAATTTAACATTTTTATTTCAAACTAAAAGCGAGCTGCTTGCTCAACAACAATAGCGTGGCGTTTAGCGAGCCGAAGGTGGTCTTTATCGTAGCCACCACCTATTACTGTGGCAACGGGTGTGTTGTGTTCAAGGCAGCGTTTTAGCACTAAATGGTCGCGCTTAACTATGCCATCCCAGCTAATATCTAATTTACCCAAGCCATCGCCTTGCCAAATATCAACGCCAGCATCGTAAAGTACCAAGCTTGGGTTTAGCTCTTTAAGTAAATAACTCAAGGTGTCGTCAACTATGGCAAGGTATTCGTCGTCTTTCATATTATCGGCTAAGCCAATATCTAAATCGCTAGCGGATTTTCTAAAAGGGAAGTTTTTTTCACAATGAATAGAACAAGTATAAGCGTATGCTTGATGCTCTAACATTGCGGCTGTGCCATCACCTTGGTGCACGTCTAAATCAAAAATAAGTACGTTAGTTACTTCACCCGATTCAATTAAAGTTTGCGTGGTAAAGGCTAAATCGTTAACCATGCAGTAGCCTGAGCCAAAATCGGTATGCGCATGGTGTGTACCACCGGCTAAGTGGCACGCTATACCATGTTTAAGTGCTAAACGAGCTGTTTGTAACGTACCTTGAGGAGCTGTAAAGGTACGTGCCATAAGCTCTTTTGACCAAGGTAAACCAATGCGGCGCATTGCTTTTTCATCTAAGCGGTTATTCCACAAATCGTGTATGTAATTTTCGCAGTGTATTAGCTCAAGTGGCTCTGGCGTGCCTAATATTGGCTCAACCAGGTTATCGCCAATCAAGCCCAGCTCTGCTACATGCTGATATAAATGTGCAAACTTACTCATTGCAAAACGATGCTTTGGATCGAAATTAAACGAGTAGTTAGGGTGATACACCAAAGGTAAATGTGGATTTAAAGTCATGTTTACACAAGTTGAAAAGTTTGCACCATGGTAATCAACTAATCCAAATGAGTCTATTCTTGTGTGTCGTGAATCAACATAGCGAGTTCGCGATGTAATAGTTCGTCATCAGCTAAGTTTAGCTCTATTAAACGCTTTAAATAAGTAATGCTGTCTATATCAATATGGTGGCATTTTAAACCAATATGATCGGCTTCTATATGGCACACCACAACCTCCATTTTTATTTCTATTTCGCTTTGAGGAAGTATAAAACGCAGTATTGCATTAGAATTAGTGTTACTTATAAAAGCATCGCATTTAGTGATTAATGCGCCATGCAAAGATACATCAAGTAATTTACATGGGTATTGGTGATCATTAAAAATTACTTGTGCATCGGTTGAAAATAAAACACGAGAAAACTGACGACGATTTTGCATAACCTAATTTAGCCTTACTGTTTTTATAATAAATTAAGCATAGCGGGTAATTCTCTACATGCTAGCAGGATATGCTCCTGTAATGCTGGTGGCATAAAAAAGCCCCGCATAAATGCAGGGCTTAGTATTACTGTAATAAATTAATTACGGTAAATATTAACCAATTTTTTTGTACTTAATACGTTTAGGTTCAGTTGCTGCTGCACCAAGTGTCTTTTTAAGCCACTCTTCGTATTCAGTATAGTTACCATCAAAAAAGTTAATTTGACCTTCGTCGCGGTAATCTAAAATGTGCGTAGCAATACGGTCAAGGAACCAACGGTCATGCGAGATACACATTACACAACCAGGGAACTCTAAAATAGCGTTTTCTAGTGCGCGTAGTGTTTCAACGTCCAAGTCATTGGTTGGCTCATCGAGTAGTAACACATTACCGCCAGCTTTTAATAACTTAGCAAGGTGTAAACGGTTACGCTCACCACCTGATAGGTCTTTAACAAACTTTTGCTGATCGTTACCTTTAAAGTTAAAGCGACTTACATACGCACGGCTTTGGAACTCAAAGTTACCAATTTTCAGTACGTCTTGACCGTCTGATATTTCTTGGAAAACAGTTTTGCTTTCGTCCATACCGTCGCGGAACTGATCAACGGTAGCAATGTGTACGCTTTCGCCAATAGTAATGCTACCGCTGTCTTGCTTTTGCTCACCACTGATCATTTTAAACAGCGTTGATTTACCCGCGCCATTCGCACCAATAATGCCCACAATGGCACCTTTTGGCATGCTAAAACTTAAATCGTCAATTAAAACGCGATCGCCAAAACTCTTACGAAGATTAGTTACTTCAAGTACTTGGTCGCCTAAACGCGGACCAGGTGGAATAAACATCTCGTTAGTTTCGTTACGTTTTTGGTAATCAGACTGCTGCATTTCAGTAAACTGAGCCATACGTGCTTTTGACTTAGCTTGACGACCTTTAGGGTTTGAACGAACCCATTCAAGTTCTTGCGCAATTGATTTTTGACGTGCCTTTTCAGATTTTTGTTCTTGCTGTAAGCGCGCATCTTTTTGTTCAAGCCAAGAAGAGTAGTTACCTTCCCATGGAATACCTTCACCACGGTCGAGCTCTAATATCCAACCAGCTACATTATCAAGGAAGTAACGGTCATGCGTTACCGCCACAACAGTGCCTTCGTAATCGTGTAAGAAGCGCTCAAGCCATGCAACCGACTCAGCATCCAAGTGGTTAGTTGGTTCATCGAGAATAAGCATGTCTGGTTTTTCAAGCAATAATC
The DNA here is from genome assembly GCF_011378875.1 of Pseudoalteromonas sp. Z9A5. NCBI lineage: Bacteria > Pseudomonadati > Pseudomonadota > Gammaproteobacteria > Alteromonadales > Pseudoalteromonadaceae > Pseudoalteromonas > Pseudoalteromonas sp. Z9A5. The sequence goes on along the minus strand of NZ_WTLC01000034.1, from coordinate 13,952 downwards.
GACATATAGCAACACGACGACGCTCACCACCTGAAAGGTGCTCAATTTTAGCATCCCATTCTGGCAGGCGAAGTGCATCAGCTGCACGCTCTAAAACGTTATCAATGTTGTGACCATCGTGTGCCTGGATAACAGCTTCAAGCTCGCCTTGCTCTTTTGCAAGTGCGTCAAAGTCAGCGTCTTCCATGGCGTATTCGTTATACACTTCGTCAAGGCGTTTAAGTGCGTGTTTAACTTCGCCAACAGCTTCTTCAACAATTTCACGAACTGTTTTGCTTTCGTCTAAAACAGGCTCTTGCGGTAAATAACCAATTTTTGTACCAGGCTGAGGATGTGCATCACCTTCAAAATCTTGGTCAACACCGGCCATAATACGTAGTAACGTAGATTTACCAGAACCGTTTAAACCAAGCACACCAATTTTAGCGCCAGGAAAAAAGTGTAACGAAATATCTTTTAAGATAGTGCGCTTAGGTGGCACAACCTTAGATACTCGACTCATCGAGAATATAAATTTATCAGGTAAAACCATGGAGGAAAGCCTTCAAATAATAATAAAAATTTCAATGTTGTATTGTAGTGGCTGACGGGTGAAACAGTCAACGAATGCTGTATAGAACTATACACTTGTGTTGGTAATGGATGCGTTTATAGCTTATTAAAAGCTCATTAAAATGCGGTTATTACAAAGTCCGTAATGTGTAAGATAATGTAATGCATTGTTTTATATTGTTCGAAGATATTTCAATTTGAGTAAAAAAGAGACAAGATGTTTACAGGTTACAAAAAAGAAACAAATTTTAAGACTTAGTCTAAAATTTGTTTTAAATCATAAGTAGTCATCTAGTATTAATTACGTTTAAGGAATGAACATGAAAACAACAACAGTTATAAAATTAAGCGCGTTACTTTTAGGTTTATATTCATTTTCGAGCCACGCAGACATGCTCCGTGTAAGCGGCTATTACCATGGAGTAGGTATGGGCTCAACACAGATTGATGTTCATGAAAGTGATAGCTTACAATTTACAACGCTTTACGGACGGTTTGGTTATCAGTTTTCGCAATACTTTGCATTAGAAGGGCGTGTAGGGTTTGGATTAAATGATGAATTAGCACCTTTAAATGGAGTTGTTTTTACTCAAAACCCACAAGACGGCTCGCTCACCTCAGAACCCATTCAGAGCCAAATTGATTCAAGCCTTGATTTGCAAACAAGTATATTTGTAAAAGCTAATTACCCAATTTCATCTCGAGCTGATGTGTTTTTATTTGGGGGCTATGGCAGAAATAAATTAAGTTATAATGAAGGCGACTTAAGAAACCTGGCAGAATCAATAATTGGTACAGATTCACAAACTTCGCTTATAACTGAGCAAAACTATGATGAAGGCGGCGTAACTTACGGAACTGGAGTTGACTATATGTTAAGTCAACAATGGCAAGTAAGTGCAGAGTATCAATATTTTGATGCAGATCAAGGCGATATTTACGCACTTAATTTATCTGTGATTTACCGTTTTTAACTGCATATGCGCTACTCGTTTTTAGTAGCGCTAGTTCAAAATATTAAAGCTGGTTGTTTTATAATAAAGGTGTTTTTCCTCATACACATCATCTCGGTAAATCCTAATTTAATAGAATGAATAAATTTCATTTAGACATCTATACATCTAGAGGTTGATATTTTTTACTTTCAGTTCATAATTAACTTTCGGTTTTTATGAGCAGGAGTAAAAATATGCCAATTACAGTAAAAGACGAGTTACCGGCTATTGCACGTTTACGTCAAGAAAACGTATTTGTAATGCCAAAAACACGTGCAAAAACGCAAGAAATACGCCCAATGCGTTTGGCTATTTTAAACTTAATGCCTAATAAAGTAGAAACCGAAGTTCAGTTTATTCGTTTGCTTGCCAACTCGCCTTTGCAAGTAAATGTAGAACTACTGCGCCTCGACACTCACCGCAGTAGCAGTAATTCTGAAGAGCACCTTGATACCTTTTATCGTTATTTTTCTGAGGTTAAAGACAACAATTACGATGCGTTAATTGTAACCGGTGCGCCACTTGCCCATTTAGAATACGACGATGTAGCGTATTGGGATGAGCTAAAGGTCATTATTGATTGGGCTGAGCAACATGTTACCTCTACGTTATTTTCGTGCTGGGCAGCACATGCAGCGTTATATCACCGTTACAATTTAAAGCGTGATTTAAAAGACGACAAACTGTGTGGTGTATTTACCCACCAATGTTACTTTGATCACGGCGCACTGACTCGCGGGTTCGACGACACCTTTTTAGTACCGCACTCACGCTATGGTCACATTGATATAAATAAAATAAACGCCTGCGATGAGCTAGTTGTACTGGCAGGTTCTGAGCGAGTAGGGGCTTACTTACTTAAAAATAAATCGGGTAGCCAAGTGTTTATAACCGGTCACCCTGAGTATGACGCCGACTCGCTAAAAGCAGAATACGACCGCGATTGTAAAAAAAGCCCTAATGCACCAAAACCCGAAAATTATTTTCCGGATGACGATGCAACCAAACAACCTTCAAAAACGTGGCAAAGCCATGCTTTTTTACTTTTTTCGAACTGGTTAAATTACTACGTGTACCAAACCACACCGTATGATATTAATTTAGTTAGCCAAGACGTGAGGACTAACAACTATGCCGAATAACGCTCCTACAAATAATAAGCAAGCCGAAATAAGCGCCGCATTAAAAGAACGCATTTTAATTTTAGATGGCGCTATGGGCACCATGATCCAAGATCATAAGCTAGAAGAAGAAGACTATCGCGGAGAGCGTTTTAAAGACTGGCATGTATTAATTAAAGGCAATAACGATTTATTAAGCCTAACCAAGCCCAATTTAATCACTGATATTCATCGTGGTTTTTTATCAGCGGGCGCCGATATTATCGAAACCAACACGTTTAACTCGACCACTATTTCGATGGAAGATTACGACATGGCAAGCCTAAGCCGTGAAATAAACCTAGAGTCGGCTAAATTAGCACGCGCCATTTGTGATGAATTTACGGCTAAAACGCCAGAAAAACCGCGTTATGTAGCCGGTGTTTTAGGGCCGACATCTAAAACGTGTTCAATTTCGCCAGACGTAAACGATCCGGGTTACCGAAATGTCACCTTTGACAAGCTGGTTACTGCGTATATTGAATCAACACTTGCATTAATGGAAGGCGGCGCCGATTTAATACTAATCGAAACTATATTCGACACCCTTAACGCAAAAGCCGCCTCGTTTGGCGTTGAAGAAGCCTTTGAGCAAGCAGGGCGTAAATTACCAGTTATGATTTCGGGTACTATTACCGATGCCTCAGGCCGTACGCTTTCGGGGCAAACAACCGAAGCATTTTATAATTCTATTCGCCATATTAAGCCTATTTCTATTGGTCTAAACTGTGCGCTTGGTCCTGATTTACTGCGCCAGTATGTAGAAGAGTTATCGCGCGTGTGCGAAACCTTTACATCGGTACACCCTAATGCGGGCTTACCCAATGAGTTTGGTGAATACGACTTAGAAGCGGGCGATATGGCAACCGAAATTATCGATTGGGGTAAATCGGGCTTTATTAATATAGTAGGCGGATGCTGTGGCACCACGCCTGCGCATATTCGCGCTTTTGCAAAAGGTTTAGCGGGCGTTAAACCACGCCAACTGCCAGAGCTTGAAGTACGCATGCGTTTATCAGGCCTTGAAGCCTGTAACTTAAATTAAGGAGCCAGCATGACCCAACAAATAGCAGTATTTACTAATGTCGGCGAACGTACCAATGTAACGGGTTCTGCCATGTTTAAACGTTTAATCATGGAAGAAGACTTTGAAGCTGCACTAACAGTGGCACGCGAACAAGTAGAAAATGGCGCACAGGTTATTGATATTAATATGGACGAAGCCATGTTGGACTCAAAAGCCGCCATGGTTAAGTTTTTAAACTTAATAGCCTCAGAGCCTGATATTTCTCGCGTACCAATTATGGTCGACTCCTCAAAATGGGAAGTAATAGAAGCAGGCTTAAAGTGTATTCAAGGCAAGGCAATTGTTAACTCAATATCGCTAAAAGAGGGTGAAGAACCGTTTATTCGCCAAGCTAAAATAATAAAACGCTTTGGTGCAGCCGCTGTTGTAATGGCGTTTGATACCGACGGGCAAGCCGACACGGCAGACCGTAAGTTCGCAATATGTGCGCGCAGTTATAAAATATTGGTAGAAGACATTGGCTTTGCGCCAGAAGATATTATATTCGACCCTAATATATTTGCCGTAGCCACCGGTATTGAAGAGCACGATAACTACGCCGTAGAATTTATTGAAGGCACACGCCGCATTAAACAAAATTTGCCGCACTGTAAAGTGTCGGGCGGTGTATCAAATGTATCGTTTTCGTTTAGGGGTAATAACCCCGTACGTGAAGCCATTCACTCGGTGTTTTTATATCACGCTATTCAAGCTGGTATGGACATGGGTATTGTAAATGCGGGGCAACTAGCCGTTTACGATGATATACCAGAAGAACTACGTAAAGCCGTTACAGACGTAATACTTAACGCAGACCCAGGTGCAGGCGAGCGTTTAGTAGAGCTTGCACCAAAATACTCGGGTATGGCGCAAGCCGAGCGAGTAGAAGATTTAGAGTGGCGCACATGGCCTGTTGCAAAACGCCTTGAGCACGCGCTTGTAAAAGGTATTACTACTTTTATAGATGAAGATACCGAAGAGTGCCGCGCTGCTGCCGATAAACCTATTCACGTAATTGAAGGGCCGTTAATGGACGGCATGAACGTAGTAGGCGACTTATTTGGCGCAGGTAAAATGTTTTTACCACAAGTTGTTAAATCGGCGCGCGTAATGAAGCGAGCCGTAGCCTACCTAGACCCATACATTGAGCTTGAAAAAGAAGAAGGCTCAACTAACGGTAAAATAGTGATGGCGACCGTAAAAGGTGACGTACACGACATAGGTAAAAATATTGTGGGTGTTGTACTGCAATGTAATAACTATGAAGTAATCGACTTAGGTGTAATGGTACCGGCTGATAAAATATTACAAACCGCAATCGACGAAAAAGCCGATATTATTGGATTATCGGGCTTAATTACCCCATCGCTTGACGAAATGGTACACGTAGCAAAAGAAATGAAACGCCGTGGCTTTGAACTGCCGCTGTTAATTGGTGGAGCTACTACTTCTAAAGCGCACACCGCAGTAAAAATTGAGCCGCAATATGACAAAGGCGTAGTGTATGTAAGTAATGCCAGCCGTGCGGTAGGTGTAGTATCTAATTTATTATCAAAAGAGCATAAGCCTGGTTTTTTAGAAAAAACCCAAGCTGAATATGTAAAAGTACGCGAGCAACAAGCGCGTAAAAAACCACGCTCTAAGCCTGTTACAATTCAGCGCGCACGCGATAATGCAGCACAACTCGATTGGGATAACTACACGCCACCAGTACCTAAAAAGCTTGGCGTGATCGAGTTTAAAAACGTATCAATTGCCACTTTACGTAAATACATAGATTGGACGCCATACTTTATGACGTGGTCAATCGCCGGTAAATACCCGCGCATAATGACCGATGAAGTAGTAGGCGAGCAAGCGCAAAGCTTATTTAAAGACGCTAACGATATGTTAGACGACCTTGAAAAAGCAGGCAGTTTGCAACCACTTGGCGTAATTGGTTTATTCCCAGCAAACCGCGTTGGGGACGACATAGAAATATACACCGACGAAACACGCAAAGAGCTGTTAACTACCTCATGCCATTTACGTCAGCAAACCGAAAAAACCGACTTTGCTAATTACTGCCTAGCCGACTACATAGCACCCAAAGGCACACCAGACTATTTTGGTGCGTTTGCAGTAACGGGCGGTTTAGAAGAAGACGACTTAGCAAATGCGTTTGACGCACAGCAAGACGACTACAATAAAATAATGATTAAAGCGGTTGCTGACAGGCTCGCAGAAGCGTTTGCAGAATACTTACACGAAAAAGTACGTAAAGAGTATTGGGGTTTTGCACCAGACGAAAACCTAGCAAACGATGAGCTAATACGCGAAAACTACCAAGGTATTCGCCCAGCGCCAGGTTACCCTGCGTGCCCAGAGCACACCGAGAAAAAGAAAATTTGGCAATTGCTCGATACCGAAAAACGCATTGGCATGCAGCTAACCAGCTCATACGCCATGTGGCCAGGTGCTGCTGTTTCAGGTTGGTACTTCTCACACCCCGAAGCTAAATACTACGCCGTAGCCGCAGTACAAAAAGATCAAGTAGAAGACTACGCTAAACGAACCAATATGACGCTAGCAGAAGCTGAAAGATGGTTATCGCCTAATTTGGGGTATGATCCGGAGTAATAGCGAAGCGGTAAGCTATAAGTTAAAACAAAAACGAGCCTAATTAGGCTCGTTTTTTTGTGCGTTTTAAAAAGTCATTAGGGATTATTTTAAGGACTATTCGCGAGTAGTTCATCTACTTTTTTTATGACATCTTCTGGTGTTGGCTCATTAGTTTGTTGTTGTAACCAATCTATTATTTTTGAGCTGACTCTATAACCTTTTTTAATGCAGTAGCTTTGGGAGGTAACCCATACATCTGATCCCCTAGAGCCACCAGTGTACGAATTACAAATAGTGTAACCTTCACTTTTAATTTTACTTTCAATAAAGTAAGTATAAGTAGGAACTAAAAATAATATCAAAATTATAGTAGCTACACAGACCTTTAACAATTTAATTATAAGCTCAGGCTCTATTTCAATATTTCTTACTTTTAATAATAGTAATCGAGTGAGCATTACAGATGCTGGAGTATATAAAATAAAGATCGCAGCAATGCTCTTCTCATTAAAAACTAGCTGGTGCTTATTTAACGCCTCTAAGACTAATATCACTTCACGGTATGATGTAAAGGGCAAAGCTATGGTGAACACAAAAGACAGAGCAAATAAAAAGATATGTTTTATATTTTCACTTAACGTTAATTTTTCAGGTTTCATTAAATTCCCTTTAATCACCTGTTTAAGGTGTACCTCAATTTGGTATGTACAAGATTGGCTGAGTTTTATACATTTTGTTGTATGTTATTAGTTATATTTGCATTCGCGACCCGTTAAAGTCAAATTACAGTATTCAATTTAAATGTATTATTCATAAGTTATTTTAAATAAAGGACTATAAATGAAGTTTTTAAGTTACACCGCATTATGTTTATCTCTATTTTTAACCGCGAACACATTTGCGCTTGAGCAGAAATATCACGAGAGTGTTTCACCTGTTATTACTGCATTTGAAGCTCATGATAAAGCCGCAATTGCCTCGCTTGTACGTTACCCGCTAAAACGACGATACCCGATACCTGACATTAAAGATGAGGTTGAGCTTATTAACCGCTTTGATGAAGTATTTAATGATGAGCTAGTGACAGTTATTGCCAGTTCAAACATTGATACTGATTGGGAGAAAGTAGGTTGGCGCGGCATTATGCTAAATAACGGCGTTATGTGGGTAGATACCGAAGGTAAAATTATTGCTGTAAATACACAAAATACTAAAGAGCAGGCACTTGCTAAAAGCTTAATTGAAGACGATAAGCAATCTTTGCATTCAAGTATTAATACTTTTGAAAAACCAGTACTCGATTGGAAAACAGCTAAATACCATATTCGTGTTGATGATTTAGGCGATCATGATTTTAGGTATACATCGTGGAGTATTAATAAAAAGCCTAGCGATAAGCCCGATGTGGTTTTATTAAATGGCGATATAAAGTTTAGTGGCAGTGGCGGAAATCACAGTTATACGTTTAAAAATGGTCGTTATAGTTATGTGTTACAGGTAACTATTATTGGTTGCGATACATCACCGCCAGGTTGGCTTGAAGTATACAAAGACGATGAACTGCTTTTATCTGAAGATGTAATAAGTGCTGTAGGTACAGATACATAAAATTATGATCAAGCTAATAAAAACGAGTCATTATATAAGGCTAAATATAAATAAAATCAAAAATACAGACTCTGTTCAGGCTTATTGCCCCAAAATTAATACTCGGCTAGAGGCTGTATATCGATAGATATAACTTTTAAATGAGTAAATACAGGCTCTCGATATATTTTAATAATAAGTAGTAATAGGCAGTAAATAATGAGCAAATCTTTAAAAAGTATACCTCCTTTAATTCAAGAACAACTTAATACGGTGGGTGGTTACGATGATCCATGTTTTATTCTTATAAGCGCAGAGAAAGATATTACGCCATTTATTAGTGCTATTGATACGGCTATCGATTCTGAAATTGAACCTGATGATATTAAATATAAAAGAAATGTTAAAGCGACAGATAATTTATATTTTATTATGCTTTATTCTGAACATGAAGAACTTCTAAATATGGCGAATAAGGTTTTAAACGTTATGAGTGAATCAGAGGTAGTTACTCATATTTCAGTTTTTCGTCATAATTGTTTAGGTGAATCCAATAGAACGTTTTTGTGGAGTAGTTTACTTTTAGATGAAACTCGCGAAGAATTTGGTGCTAACAGTGGTTTTAAAATTAACGATCCTCAAAATATGGATACTTGGCCAGGGCTTGAAAAATATAGAACCGCTGCATGGCCTCAAGCGTAACGTTATGCTTAAATTTAGCTTTTTAGCTTTTTAGCTTTTTAGCTAAGTAGTTAAATATTAATTTACACTACAGTAAAACGACCTAAATAAACTAAACCGCCAAACAGCGGTTTTTTATTTATGGTAAAAAGCCGGTAACCCGCTTTTAAATAAAGATATTACTATGTTATTTCCCTCATTATTTATGCATTTAGTGATTCTGTAAATGCAGCGCTAGTATGTTCTATCGCAACTTATAAAATTAGAAAACTTCAAAGTGTAAACTAATAACTAAAATTAAATATTATTTAACCCACCAAATTATTATGTATTAAGGTCTGTTATGAAAATAGAAGACATAAAATTTAAAATTGAAAACTCTGAATTTTATAAAAATAACGATACTGAGCAGCTAATAAACCTTGTTATTGATTTATACGAGGGCGATCGTATTGAAAACACGGTGATGGAGAATGATGGCGATATGCTTCTTTTTCAGTGTGGGCGAGATAGTTTAAGTAAAGACTATTTTATAGTTGATATTACACGCCAAATAATCCCTGATTTAGAAGACGTAGATGACGCAACAGATGCCATGCAGCAACTTAGTACGACCTTTAAGTTTTTGCCAAGTGAGACTGCGTTTGCGCTTGCGCTTTCAACAACGAGTAAGTGGTGTTCTGCGTTAAATGAAGTTAATAGTTTTAAAGCTTTTATTGAAAACAGTCCTGCATTCCAATGGGCTACTAAAAATAACGTAGTAAAAATAGATGTAGAACTATCTTATATATAAATTTAAACCGTTGTTACTATGTAATACGCAATATAAAACCGCCAACATTGGCGGTTCATGATTTATAAAAGTGTAAAATGCATTTAACTAATGACCTTTTTCAAAATCATTTACTTCGGTTTCTGCCTCTAGCTTGGTTTTATCGTACCTTTGCTGAATTTTAGCAACAAGTTCTTTGCGGTTATCTTTTACTTCATCTAAATCATCGCTCGTTAGTTTGTCCCATTTTTGCTGGGCTCTATCTTTAAGCTCTTTTAAATTACCTTCGATACGATCGCTGCTCATGAGTGACTCCTAATTATTGGATCTTTTAGGTTGAAATAAACCTACACATATAAAGTAGCAAGCCCTGTACCAAAAAGTCATTTATTCACTAATTTAATAAATATTATAGGGTTGCGTAATTTATGTTGTGTGGGCTAATTTTGAGGCTGAGCTTTTATTAAAAAATATACATAACAGGCTGCAATTATTACTGGCATGAGTTTGATCACTTTAATGTAATAACGTGTTTAGATAGAGCTATTTCATGCTTTGTTTTAGGTAGTACTCGATTTTTTGTTTTTATTCAATAAGGTGAAAATTTAAACGTTCTAATAATTAGTATTTTTATAAAACAGATCTAAGTGGTAGGCTAAAAGTAGTAAGTATAAAATAGTAAGTAATTAAAAATAGTTCTCGCGCAACAAGGAACCGTTTTTTAAAGCGCTTTGCCAAGGAGTTTTGTATGATCACGCTTACCATAAATGGTAATAAACATGAGTTTTCTGGCGATCCGTCAACGCCAGTATTATGGTATCTCCGAGACGAATTGAATTTAACCGGACCTAAATTTGGCTGTGGCATGGCACAGTGTGGTGCGTGTACCGTGCATATTGATGGGGTAGCTCAACGCTCGTGTATATTACCTGTAGCGGCAGTAGCGGGTCTTTCAATTACTACAATTGAAGGGTTAAGCGAAGATGGCGACCACCCAGTGCAACAAGCATGGGTTGAGCATAAAGTGCCGCAATGTGGTTTTTGTCAGTGTGGTCAAATGATGCAAGCTGCGAGTTTATTAGCAGCAAACCCAACCCCAACCGACGATGAAATAGTAAGTAATATGTCGGGTAATATTTGCCGTTGTGGTACATACCCGCGTATTCATAAAGCAATTAAGTCGGCTGCTAAAACAATGGCGAGTGTTCAGTATTTTGACCCAAATGAACAAGGGGAAGAAGTATGAGCCAAGATAACAAATATTTTGATTTAAACCGCCGTAAGTTTTTAAAAACCAGTGCAATAGGTGCGTTGGTACTCGGTACTTATTTTGTAGGCAGTGCGCCAAGAGCGATTGCTGGTGTGTTAGAGCAGCCATCTGAGCTGGCAAAACGTGCAAACTTATTTATTGCACTGCGCCCAGACGGCATGGTTGAAATAACGTGCCATCGCTCTGAAATGGGGCAGCAAATTCGCACCGCGATTGCACAAATAGTTGCCGATGAAATGGAAGCCGCGTGGGATAAGGTAATCGTTATTCAGGGTAAGGGCGATCCTAAATACGGCGATCAAAATACCGATGGCTCGCGCAGTATTCGCTACAACATGCAGCGCCTGCGTGAAATGGGCGCAAGTGTGCGTTACATGATGCAGCATGCTGCCGCTAAGCATTGGGGTGTAAAACCAGAAACATGTACCGCAGTCCAGCACGTTGTTACTCACAGCTCAGGTAAATCGCTTACTTATAAAGATTTAATCGACTTAGCATTTACAATAACGCCACCAGAAGCTGACAAACTAACACTTAAAACACGCAAAGAATGGCGCTACATTAATACCGGCATGGCGCACATAGATTTAGCCGATTTAGTAACAGGCAAAGCTATATTTGCAGCTGATGTACGCGAACCACAAGCGCTGGTGGCTATAATTGAACGCCCACCTGTAGTAGGCGGTGTTGTTAAGTCATTTGATGCCAGTGCTACAAAAGCGATAAACGGAGTTATAGATGTTATTGAAATTCCTGCACCAAAAGGCGCGCCGCAGTTTCAGCCAAAAGGCGGAATTGCGATTATAGCTAAAAATACATGGGCTGCATGGCAAGGGCGTAAAGCATTAAAAGTCGTGTGGGATGATGGCAAAAATGGCGATTACAATTCAGAAGAATTTAAAAAGTCATTATTAAAAACAGTACAAACTCCACAGGCAAACATACGTGATAAAGGCGATGCCATGGGCGTGTTGGCTAAATCGAGCAATAAATTGGTAGCTGATTATTACGCGCCGCATCTTGCTCAAGCCCCAATGGAGCCGCCTTGTGCAACAGCTATGTACAACAAAGACAGTGTTGATATATGGGCTGCTACGCAAAATCCACAAGCCGATATGAAAACAGTGGCGGCAATGCTTGGCATGGATGAGAGAAAAATTAACGTTAACGTTACCATGTTAGGAGGCGGTTTTGGGCGTAAATCAAAACCTGACTTTTCAGCAGAAGCAGCTTACCTTTCAATGAAAGTAGGCAAGCCTATTCGTGTGCAATGGACGCGTGAAGACGACATACAACATGGTTTTTACCATGCAGTTTCGGCTCAGCACATTGAAGCATCGCTAGATAAAAATGGCGCAATAGAATCGTATTTACACCGCACCGCGTTTTCACCAATTACCTCTACCTTTTCAGAAGGGGCGACTACGCCAGGAAGCTTTGAACTGCGCTTAGGATTTACCGATAACCCTATTAACACACCTAACATGAAGTTAGAAAACGGTGATGCGCCTGCCAAAGCACGAATTGGTTGGATGCGTTCTGTATCAAATATTTTTCATGCCTTTGCTATTCAGTCATTTATTGGCGAAGCAGCGCACAAAGCCGGTCGCGACCAAAAAGACTATTTACTAGACACTATAGGTCCGAGTCGTATTGTTGATGTAACTGAGCAAAATGCCACATACGATAATTATGGTGGCGATAAAGCGGTTTATCCTTTAGATATTGGCAGACTGCGCCATGTTATTGAAAAAGTAGCTGACATGAGTAAATGGGGTCGAGAACTTCCTAAAGGTCGAGGTTTAGGCATAGCAGCACATAGAAGCTTTTTAACTTACGTAGCTACGGTAGTTGAAGTAGAAGTGTCGGATGCTGGCGATTTAAAAGTAATTAAATCTTGGGTTGCCATTGATGCGGGTACGGTTGTAAACACCGACACTGTTAAAAACCAAACCCAAGGTGGCTCTATTTACGGTATTACAACTGCAATCAGCGATGGTATTACCTTTGATAAAGGGCGCGTACAGCAAAGTAATTTTCATGATTATCGCGTACCGCGTATGAGCGACGCACCTCTTGAGATTGAAGTTGAAATTGTACAAAGCGATGCACCACCAGCAGGGGTAGGCGAGCCATCTACACCGGTTTATGCGCCAGCATTATGTAATGCTATTTTTGCAGCGTGCGGAAAGCGTATTAGGCAGTTACCGATTGGTAACCAATTAAAAGCGTAGCTAAATAACCTACAGCTTAAACAAAAAAACCGCCAAATGGCGGTTTTTTTAAAAGCGGTTAACGCGGTTTAACGACCTTTTTCAAACTCATCAACTTCACGCTCTGCTTCTTCTTTAGATTTACCGTATTGCTGCTGGATTTTACCAACTAGCTCTGTACGGCTACCTTCAATTTTATCTAAATCGTCGTTGGTAAGATCGCCCCATTTTTGTTGAGCCTTACCTTTAAGTTCTTTCCAATTACCTTCGATACGATCGCTGTTCATAAGTTTATCCTTACTTTAGGTTAGTGAATTAACTGTCAGTTATAAAGTAGCAAGCCTTATACCAAGAGATAATAATTAATTTATTGCTTTTATTATCAACTGGTTATACTTTTAGATTGAGTTTATTTGTTTTCAATACTGCGTTTTTATTAAAAAATATACATAGCAGCCTGTAATTATTGCTTACCTAAGTTACGCCGCTTTGATGTAACTCATTCTTAAACTTTTGTTTTAAGCTAATATGCAGGTATTAAATAAAGTAGTTAACCTGAGTGAGTTATGAATACAAAAACGTGTGAATACGGAGTGGATGACTGCTCGTACAAAATGGCAGGTGAGTTAGCAGGTATTACACAATTGGTGAATGCGTTTTACGATAATATGGACGCTTTAAAAGAGGCTGAAAATATAAGGAGTATGCATTCAAAAGACTTATCGGCATCGCGTAAAAAGCTCACTTATTTTTTGTCGGGCTGGTTAGGTGGTCCTAAATTATACGCTGAACATTTTGGTAGTATTAACATACCTCAAGCGCATAAACATTTACATGTAGGAATTGAGCAAAGTGATGCATGGCTTTTGTGCATGCAAAAAGCGGTTGATGAGCAACCTTACGAAGCACCATTTAAAATTTACTTAATGCAGCAATTACGAGTGCCTGCAGAGCGAATTAGATTAGGGGCTGTTGATCTTTGTAGTATATATATTAATCAGCCCACATTGGTAGCCACATCATAGTAAATGCTAAAGCGAGCATGGAATGATAAT
>NZ_WTLC01000033.1:0-56946 GCF_011378875.1 Pseudoalteromonas sp. Z9A5 | reverse complement strand
CATATTGCCGATAAAACGGGAGCGGGCGTATCCGAGGTGTGTGAAACCAAAACCCAGTAAATACCCCAATAAAAAACGCCAGTCAGCTGTTAACTAACTGGCATTAAGCTACGGCTCGCTTTTTTAGTCCTAAAAATAAAAAGTGCTGCACTAAGTCGCCCAACTCTTTATAAATGAAAAGCGGTGGCAGATGATATGAATGGTATGTACTGTACAGACATTGTTTGATTATTAGGATACGTAAGACAACCTGCAAAAATAAGTGTTTAATGCCTACAATTATGCATTAGCGCTTTCTTGGTTACTCTATTTGAAGTTCTCACCTTAGCTCTAAACCTACTGCTGTCGGCAACTTTAGCTTCCACTAAGCATGCATTACTAATCAATTCGACAATTACTTATGCTAGTAGCGTACAAGTTTGTGCTATTTGCTTTCAAGATCGTTTGATCTAGAAGTGTGGATTGGTTTACTGTTTTGGATTTGTTAAAACCTATGACACTTAGTCCAATTCAATCAAAGTGAACTCATTAGTATTAGGTACAATGTGGCACTAAGGATTTACATGGCTGGTTTATTTTTGCTGTTGTAGGGCTGGGTTTGGGACTGGGTTTAGAGATCTTACATAGGGCTACCTAAACGTATCTTTTAAAACAATAGAAATAAAAACCATTATTAAAATATCATGTAGCGCTATTATTAGGTAGATCATACATAAGATAGTGCATATCAAGAATGATATAAATTGTGGTTAATATAAAGACGGTAAATCAAGTTTTTAGTGAATTTTTATAGATATTAAAGAATTATTAGAAGGTTTTTTTATAAGCAGAGTGCTTAATATAAAGATGGTGCCCGAGGCCGGACTTGAACCGGCACGACTTGTTAGTCGAGGGATTTTAAATCCCTTGTGTCTACCAATTCCACCACTCGGGCATCGAGTTTGCTAATTAAAGCGTGTGGAGTAAATTATATGGAGGCGGAACCCGGAGTCGAACCGAGGTAAACGGATTTGCAATCCGGTGCATGGCCACTCTGCCATTCCGCCTAAATGTATCCAAATAATTTGGAGCGGTACACGAGGCTCGAACTCGTGACCTCGACCTTGGCAAGGTCGCGCTCTACCAACTGAGCTAGTACCGCAAAATATTGTTTTATCGACTTTAAACTATCTTGGTAAAATAATTTAAAGTGGTGCCCGAGGCCGGACTTGAACCGGCACGACTTGTTAGTCGAGGGATTTTAAATCCCTTGTGTCTACCAATTCCACCACTCGGGCATCGAGTTTGCTATTAAAAGCAAGTGGATAAAACTAATATGGAGCGGTACACGAGGCTCGAACTCGTGACCTCGACCTTGGCAAGGTCGCGCTCTACCAACTGAGCTAGTACCGCATCATATTAATTCTAAATTAACTATTTTATAAATTACACTTGGCAATGCAATTAAACCACAAAATGGTGCCCGAGGCCGGACTTGAACCGGCACGACTTGTTAGTCGAGGGATTTTAAATCCCTTGTGTCTACCAATTCCACCACTCGGGCATCGAGTTTGCTAATTAAAGCGTGTGGACTGTTGAAATGGAGGCGGAACCCGGAGTCGAACCGAGGTAAACGGATTTGCAATCCGGTGCATGGCCACTCTGCCATTCCGCCCCAGTACGGGGTATTAACCTTAAGATAAACTTGGAGCGGTACACGAGGCTCGAACTCGTGACCTCGACCTTGGCAAGGTCGCGCTCTACCAACTGAGCTAGTACCGCATTTTATTTATCAGTTAGTTGAATTAACACATGATGATTTATGTGAACATTCAGGTAACTGATTAATTACCGTTTTGTTTATCTCGGGGGCTATGCCCTCTCAACACGGACGCATTCTACAGAGATTATTAAACGCGTCAATACAAAAAATGCTAGTTTTGAACTGTTTGCTTGTTTTTTATCTAAAATGGTGCGTTATTATACGTTTACAGTTAATTTTTAGTCAATTCACCCCATGCTGCACGCAAATATTGCACCATAGAACTCAAGGTTAAAAACGTCGCTATATACAATAAGCCAAAACTTAGATAGTTCATCCAAGTATCGTATTGCCAAATCAGACCTATAATGGCTAGCATTTGTGCAGCTGTTTTTATTTTACCCATATTGGATACAGCCACATTACCGCGCTTACCTTGTTCAGCCATCCATTCACGAAGTGCTGATATAATTATCTCACGACTTATAATAATAAGTGCAGGAATAGTCATATACATAGATTGATAATGATCCGATAGTGCAACTAACGCAGCGCACACCATTACTTTATCAGCAACGGGATCTAAAAAGGCACCAAATGGAGTTGATTGCTCAAGTTTTCGAGCTAAATAACCATCAAGTATATCGGTAATTGACGCAAGCCAAAAAATAAAAGCAGCAGCGAAAAGCGACCAGCTATAAGGCAAGTAAAATATCACCAAAAATACGGGGATAAG
This sequence comes from Pseudoalteromonas sp. Z9A5, assembly GCF_011378875.1. Classification (NCBI taxonomy): domain Bacteria; kingdom Pseudomonadati; phylum Pseudomonadota; class Gammaproteobacteria; order Alteromonadales; family Pseudoalteromonadaceae; genus Pseudoalteromonas; species Pseudoalteromonas sp. Z9A5. The sequence goes on along the minus strand of NZ_WTLC01000033.1, from coordinate 54,469 downwards.
AAAAAGTCTAAATGTTGTGAGTGTGTTTGGAATATTCCACATAACTACTTGGATATGTCTTTTTTGCTATATTCGCATGTAGGGCTAGCCCTTGTCATGCAAATGGTTAAATATCTTCTCAGCCATGTCAGGGCTGATCCCAGGAACTTTCTTTAACTGTTCTATATTAGCAGCTTTTACTCCCTGCATGCCCCCTAAATATTTTAATAATGTTTGGCGGCGTGTAGAACCTACTCCATTTATTTCTTCTAACAATGATTGTGTTCGTTGTTTTTGGCGCTTATTTCGATGCCCAGCAATAGCAAATCGATGAGATTCATCGCGTATATGCTGTATTAAATGTAGTGCAGGTGCATCAGAATCCATTGGGATAGTTTTTCGACCACCGTCAATTAATAGTGTTTCAAGACCTGGTTTACGGCTGGTCCCTTTTGCAACACCTACTAATAAAGGCATTTTTGCATGCGGCCAATTAGAAAAATATTGTTCAGCACGCCCTAATTGCCCTTTACCACCATCAATAAAGATAACATCAGGAATCTTATCTTCATCTACTAATTTGTTATAGCGTTTGTTAAGTGCAAACTCCATTGCAGCATAGTCATCACCACCTGTAATTCCCGTTACGTTATATCGCCTGTATTCTTTTGTATTTGGTCCTTGCGAATCAAATACAACACAACTTGCAACTGTGTTCTCCCCCATGGTGTGACTTATGTCAAAACATTCCATTCGGGTTATATCATCAAGACGTAATGTTGCTTTTAATTGTGCATAACGTTTATTAATAGAGTCTTGGGTACTTTGTTTAACTGCTATGCTATTTAATGCATTTTTATTTGCGAGTTGTAAGTATTGAGCACGCTCACCTCGAGTAACAACTTTAAGTATTACTTTACGTTCGCTTATTTGCGTAAGTGCTTCACCCAATACTTGGCTCTCTTCTATTTCGAATGGCAGTATGATTTCTTTTGCAATACGCCCTGTCGCTCCGGGAGCTAAGTAATACTGACCTAAAAATGAAGTAAGTATTTCTTGTTCGCCAGAATCTTTAGGCACTTTTGGAAAGTATGTTTTACTACCTAATACTTTATGATCTCGGATCATTAATAAATGAATGCCGTTTAAACCATTCAAATGAGCAAAACCCACTACATCCATTTCAGCAAAATTACCTGAAATAGATTGTTGCTCCTGCATTTTACGAAGTAGCATTATTTGGTCGCGTACTTTTGCAGCTAATTCAAAGTTTAACTGCTTGCTCGCCCCTTCCATTTTTTTTATTAAGTCGGCAATTACTTCGTGCGATTTTCCAGTTAAAAATTTGCGAACGTAATCAACTTGCTCACTATAGTCATCATCCGTTACTTTATTTACACATGGGGCTGAGCAGCGTTTAAGCTGATATTGTAAACATGGACGACTTCTTGCGCGATAATATGCATCTTCACATTGGCGGACAGGGAATATTTTTTGCATTAAACGCAAGCTTTCTGAGACAGCTCCAGCGCTTGGAAATGGTCCAAAGTACTCACCTTTCACTTTACGACTGCCACGATGAAACGCTAAACGTGGGTGTTTATGGCTAGTGAGTAAAATATAAGGGTACGACTTGTCATCGCGTAATAATATGTTGTAACGAGGTTGATATTTTTTTATAAGATTATTTTCAAGCAACAGCGCTTCGGTTTCAGTATTCGTAAGCGTGACTTCAATATCACAAATATTACTCACTAAAACACGCGTTTTACTGTCGGTAATGTTACTTCTAAAGTAACTACTCACCCGTTTTTTTAGGTGCTTGGCTTTACCAACATAAATAACTTGGTCTTTACTATCAAGCATACGGTAAACACCCGGCTCGCTTGATAGTGTTTTAAGGAAATGTACGTGATCAAATTCAGACATAAATTATAGTTAGTACGAAACGTCTATATCAATCATTTTATGGCGAATAGCTAAATGAGTAAGCTCAACATCACCACCTACATTTAACTTTTCAAACATACGGTAGCGATAGCTATTTACTGTTTTAGAACTTAGATTCAAACGCTCAGCTATATCTTGTGCTTTTTCACCTTTAGTGATCATAAGCATAATTTGTAGCTCTCGCTCAGATAAACTCTGAAATGGGTTTTCGTCTGTGCGACCCGTTACTTGTGCTAATGCAATTTGTTGTGCAATTTCTGGCGCTATATAACGTTGACCGGCATGAACGCAGCGAATAGCACGTACCATTTCGTCAGAACCCGCACCTTTGGTTAAAAAGCCATGCGCGCCAATCTGCATTACTTTGCTCGGAAACGGGTCTTCGCAATTAACAGTAAGCACAATGATTTTCACATCAGGGCAATAGCGACAGATTTTTTTAGTCGCCTCTAATCCGCCCATACCTGGCATATTCATATCCATTAATACTATGTTTGGCGCGTGCTGACGACAAAACTGTACCGCCTCTTCACCAGTTTTAGCTTCGCCAATTACTTTAAACCCTCGTACGTCATCAAGAATACGCTTGATACCTGTTCGTACAAGTTCATGGTCATCAACTAAAAGTACATTAATCAATGGAACATCCTCACTTACCTAACAACATGCAATTTAATAAAATTAATTTGCCACAGTAACATACATAGAGCGAAACAATAACTAATATTATTGTTTCGCTCTGACAGCTTAATATAACCTTTTAAGCTGACGATTTTTCACTAAATCGGTCAACCCATAATGCAATGATACCATCACCTGTTACATTACACGCAGTACCAAAACTATCTTGTGCTAAATAAAGTGCAATCATCAGTGCAACCGCCCCTTCATTAAAACCAAGCATACTCGTTAATAACCCAAGAGCTGACATAACCGCACCACCTGGTGCACCTGGTGCAGCAATCATCACTACGCCTAACATCATAATAAACGGTAGCATCCCCATTAATGAAGGTACTTCCATACTTGGTGACAAAAACATAACAGCCATTGCACACGTTACGATTGTAATCGTAGAGCCTGACAGATGAATAGTCGCGCAAAGAGGCACTGTAAAGTTAGCAACATCTTCTTTAACGTTATTTGCTTTACTTGATTGTAATGACACTGGAATAGTCGCCGCACTCGACATAGTACCCAAAGCAGTAAAGTAAGCTGGTAGCATATTTTTAACTAATTCTATTGGGTTGCGCTTAAGTAACACCCCAGTAGCTATATATAAAACGCTTAGCCATAGCCAATGCATAACAAGTGCCGCTATTAATACAACACCAAATGTTTGCAATGTATCTACCACAGTGCCTGCCACCGTCATTTCGGCAAATACGCCAGCAATATAAAATGGTAAAGCTGGAATAATTACTTTCGAAAGTAAACCATCAACTACATCACGACCTTGATCAGATACTTTTTTAAGCGTATCAAGTTCTAGTTGGCTCATGCCAATACCAAACACAAAAGCAGTTACCAATGCCGTCATTACACCCATTAATGGGGGAATTTCTAAATCAATAAAGCTACCAATTTCAGTAGCCACTTCAGCTTCAAATGTAATGCCGCCACTTAAAAACGGTATAACAGCGCTTACTAATAAAAAAGCGAGTGTTCCGGCAATAATCGTAGAGCTATAAGCAAAACCAACTGTTTTTCCTAATAAGTGCCCAGATCCCTTTGGTAAACCGGCAATACCCGACGCAATAAAAAATAAAATAATAAGGGGGATGGTAAAGGAGATAATTTGACCGATAAACTCTTTTACGGTAAATAAAAGTTCAACACCAATTAAAGGTACGTAGAGACCGACCAAAATACCGGCCACAATACCGGCAATTAATTTTAAGATTAACTTCATTGTGATTGCTTAATTGAATTTAGATACGTGTTTTTATCATGTTTTACTTAGCTTGTGTCATAAAACTGTTCAACAGTGGTTCATTCGGACAAATAACCAACAATCCTTAACGTTTTTGTATATAAAATGTATTAAATAAATACAGGACTTTACTCAAACAAAGTTTGATCGAATTAACTTTTAATTAATCGCACTCCTTCAATAACTAAAGCCCCGGCTATTGTGGATTTTTATTTCACTTAGTTATAAGCTCAATAGATATATGTTATAGCCAAACTTTACTTTAGTTTTTTTAAACTCTCAGTAAAGTGTGACTATATAGTTAGTAGCAAAAGCTATTAACACGTTGATCCGATTGTATCCAAAGGAACATTATGTCTACTATTTTTGAAGATAACTCACTAAGCATCGGTAATACACCGCTGGTAAAACTTAACCGTGTTACAGGTGGGAATGTATACGCTAAAGTTGAATCTCGTAATCCTAGCTTTAGCATCAAATGCCGTATTGGTGCATCAATGATCTGGGAAGCTGAAAAATCAGGTCAGCTTGTTGAAGGTAAAGAACTTATCGAGCCAACTTCAGGTAATACTGGTATTGCTTTAGCCTTTGTTGCTGCAGCACGTGGTTATAAATTAACACTTACAATGCCAAATACCATGAGCTTAGAACGTCGCAAGCTATTAAAAGCGCTAGGTGCAAATCTAGTACTTACCGACGGTGCTAAAGGTATGAATGGTGCAATTGAAAAAGCAAAAGAGATTCAAGCAACAGCACCTGATAAATATATTTTATTACAACAATTCGAAAACCCTGCAAACCCTAAAATTCACTTTGAAACGACGGGTCCTGAAATTTACGATGCGCTTGATGGCAAAGTAGACTTTTTTGTAGCAGGTGTAGGTACTGGTGGTACTATTACAGGTGTTAGTCGTTACCTTAAAACAGAAAAAGGTCTAAACGTTAAGTCGATAGCTGTTGAGCCAACTAACTCTCCAGTTATTAGTCAAACGCTTGCTGGTGAAGAAATTAAACCAGGTCCTCATAAAATCCAAGGTATTGGTGCAGGCTTTATTCCTGGCAACCTAGATATGGATTTAATTGATGGCGCAGAACTTGTTTCTAACGAAGACGCAATTGCAATGTCACATCAGTTAATGAAAAAAGAAGGTATTTTAGTGGGTATTTCGTCAGGTGCAGCGGTTGTTGCAGCTAAGCGAATTGCTGAAAAACCAGAAAATGCTGATAAAAATATTGTTGTTATTTTACCTAGTGCAACTGAACGTTACTTATCAAGCCCTATGTTTGATGAAGAGTTTAGCGATCAAGAACTAGTACAATAATTATTTTTGGTAACCTTTAAAAGGATGCTTTAGGCATCCTTTTTTATTATTTATTGTCTAATTTTATATTTATTACTCATCCCAGCTTTACATCCTCACTGATTAATCACACACTTTAAAAAATTAATTAATAATAATCAGTATGAAAAAAATCAGTAGTTTATTAAGCCTAATTATTTGTCTCTTTTTAGCAGCCTGTGGTGATAATGTAAAATCACTTAACGACACTCCAGGCGAAACAGCAGCCGCTTACTTTGATGCATTATATAATCAGCAGGATCTTCAAAAAGCTTCTACTTTAGCAACGCCAAACCTCACTCGTATAATGAAATCTTACGGTACAGCAAAACAATTTTCACGTAACTTAGTCAATATGCAATACGATGAAGTTGTAATTGAAGTTGACATGTCAAATATGAGTTTGCGTGAGCAATATGGCGACAGCGCTAAAATAAATCTTATTTTTACTGGTTATTTGAACGGTGGAAAAATTGATGAAATGCGTAGCGTAAGTATGTTGCGTAAAAAAGGCAGATGGTATGTAGATAAAATACTTGCTGACCCTTATGCCAGATAAGTAAACTAAATTTAAAGTAAAAGGCCTTACATTTGTAAGGCCTTTTTTATTTTAGTTATTCCATCAAGCTGATTACAATTCACCTGGTTGAAAGTTATCAACCGCAATAGCCTGCTTTCTTAACTTATTAGCATGGTGCATTGCATCTGCGTCTGCTTGCTCAAGTAACTTATTTTCAAGTGCATAGTTTATAGCGCCTTCAATATCAAGCGTTGCTGGCACACTGCCCTTGCGTTGCCATTGTTTTAAATCTTTAAACTGCGCTTGCATATCGTGCATCGCTAAAAATGCATTTTCCATTATCCCTGTGCCTGCATTTTCATCCACATAGCATAAGTGAGTTAAGCGGTTTCTAAATACACCTGGTTGGGTCATGTGTTCACAAATATTTTGCGCTATTTCATCACTTGGTCTGTGATAATGATTCCCAAGCGGGAACACAATGCGTTTAAGTGTAAAATTAACTGCCGGGTTAGAAAAGTTTTTAAAGAAACCATCAAATGCTTGACCGATTTCGAATAAGGAGTTCTCAATTGCATATTTAACAAATGGTAAATCTGCTTGTTGGCGCCCTTCATCTTCATAACGTTTTAAAACGGTTGATGCTAAATACAAATGGCTCAGTACATCACCTAACCGTGCCGATATCATTTCTTTACGTTTAAGCTCTCCGCCTAGCATTAACATTGCCACGTCTGTGCAAATAGCTAAACCTCTGCTCATTCTGCTCAATTGTTTATAATAGACAGCCGTTTCACCGCCTACAGGTGCTTTAGCAAAGTAGCTTCGTGTTAACCCATGTACAAATGCCATGCCTGCATTACTTGTTGCAAACATAATATGGTTCATTAATAAACCATCAAACTGCTCAAGTGCTGCATCGTCATCTTCCATTGCAGCAGCTTCCATTTCTTTTAAAACAAATGGATGGCAGCGTGTTGCACCTTGACCAAATATCATTAAATTACGCGTTAAAATATTAGCGCCTTCTACCGTAATTGATACCGGAATACCCATGTAGCCATGCGCTAAATAGTTGTTAGGTCCTACTTGAATACCTTTGCCTGAATGAATATCCATTGCATCGTTCATTACCGTACGACCCATTTCAGTCATATGGTATTTAGCAATAGCCGTTACAACCGATGGGCTTAGCTTTAAGTCAATTGCGCCAGCGGTCATGAGTCTGCACGACTCAAGTGCGTAAGTTAAACCACCAATACGCGCAAGCGCTTCTTGAACACCTTCAAATTGCCCAATAGAGACACCAAATTGTTGACGTACCATTGCATAGGCAGATGTCATTTTTGAAGCTAAATGCCCAGTTGCTGCACTTAATGCTGGCAGTGATATACCACGCCCTGCACTTAAACACTCAACAAGCATTCTCCAACCGCGCCCTGCACATTCTTGACCGCCAATAATCCAATCAAGTGGTATAAATACATCTTTACCGTAAGTTGTACCATTCATAAATGCCATATTAAGCGGATAATGACGCTCACCTGTTTTAACACCCGGATGGTCTGTCGGAATTAGCGCACACGTTATACCTAACTCTTTCTTATCACCTAATAAAGCATCAGGGTCATACATTTTAAATGCTAGGCCGAGTACGGTTGCCACTGGTGCAAGTGTAATGTAACGCTTTGACCAGTTTAAACGCAGCCCCATCACTTGTTCACCATTATGCTCCCCCATACACACCACGCCTGAATCAGGAATGCTGCCAGCATCAGACCCAGCTTCTGGTCCTGTTAGCGCAAAGCAAGGTACATCTGTACCATTTGCTAAACTTGGTAGCCAACGGTCTTGTTGCTCTTTAGTACCGTAATGAAGGAGTAGTTCACCTGGTCCCAAGCTATTAGGGACCATAACAGTTACTGCTGCTGTTAAGCTTTTAGTCGAAATTTTCGACACTATCGTTGAATTAGCTATTGCTGAAAACTCACGACCGCCAAACTTTTCAGGAATGATCAGCGCAAAAAAACCTTCAGTTTTTAAGTAATCCCACACTTCTTTTGGTAGGTCTTTATCTTTTTGTACAATCTGATAATCATCAAGCATTGCCAATAAAGTTTCTACCTGCTCAGCCATAAAAGCATTTTCTTTATCACTGAGTTCTGGTTTTGGAAAGCTATGTAATTTTTTCCAATCAGGATTACCGCTAAATAACTCTCCATCCCACCAAACGTCACCCGCTTCCATTGCTTCGCGTTCTGTTTGCGATAATGGTGGCAACACCTTCTTAAACATTTTGAAAGTAGGTCGGCTAATTAAGTTAAGGCGTATGTCCTTAACTACAAAAATAACAACAACCACAACCAGTAATATAATAAATACTGACATGTGCACATTCCTTATACATTGAATGAAAATAGTACCTTAATTATGACCCATCTTAACTTAAATACAATCATTGCAAGATGACTAAAACGCCTCAATATTTTATTTTTAAATTAGGTACTGTTAATCACCTAGCTTTACTATTTTTCGAGCTAATAAAAACTTAGCTTCGGCATCAAAATTACATAAATATGCATTATCAAAGATAAGATGCAGCTTTGCTCATAGCCCATTTTCATTATTCATTTTGCATCAAACAACAAAAAGCCCGCTTAAATAAGCGGGCTTTAAACTATATTTTTGTATTAATTAGAGAATGTATATTCTCTAATTAAAACTGATAACGCATGTTAGCAAAGTAAGCATCGTTGTCAGAGTCATCAGCATTGTTACCGTAACCTACTTTTAAACCAAGGTTTTGGTTAAAGAAGTGTTGAGCACCAAAAGTATAAGCATCTTCTTTATTGTAAGAAGCAAATACAGATGTTGCTTTGCTGAAGTAGTAATTTGTTTCTAAGTTCCACTGATCGTCAGCTTCAGAGATGCTTTCGAATGTACCTTCAACAGTTAAAAAGTTACCTTCTTGTAAATCAACAAAGTACTTAGCTGCTACTGAGCGGTAATCAAAATCATCATCAGACTCAACAGTTACACCAACATAGTCAGTGCCATTAAGCATGTAATTATATGCTAAAGAGAATAACGCGTAGTCTTCGCCGTCATCATTTTCAACAAATTTTGCTTTTGCAAGTAAATCTGGGTTGAAAAAGTAACCAGCTGTAAACGCGTAAGATTCATCATTTGAACCAAAGTCACTGTTTTCGTAAGAAGCACCAAAAACAACATCTTTATAAAAATATTCGCCGCCAACCGATGTTACATCGCTTGCGTCGTTATCTGTGTACGAACCAAAAACATTAGTTTGCTTATTGATGTACTCAAACTGGTCGTAAGGACCTAATGTCTTTTTAGGAGAGAAATAATAAGTAGAATCGATACTAAACTGGTCATCATTATTACTGTCTGTAAATTGGTAACCTAAATTACTTATTGAATTATAGCTGTCTGCTGCCATTGCAGTGGTTGCAGCGCCTGATAACAAAATGCTTGAAATAATAATTGCTAATTTTTTCATTATGATACTTCCCTATGAACATTGCTTTTTATGCTATAGCTGTGTAGCTAAAGTCGGGGCACATGCTAACGTGAAGAAACTGAATGAAAACTTAACTAACTTCCTGTATTTGTTAGAATAACTGTAATAAAGTGTAACAAACCGTAAAGTTAAAGTAGTTGCAACATCTAGTCAACAACTACTTAATATATGTACTAAATATTAAAGTGCATGCTGACTAATTATACGATATACGTCGTTAATATTGTCACCAGACTTAAACTCTTTACTAATTGGAGTAGGATCTGAACCCACCCATATTTTTAGCTCTGCATCTAAATCAAAATGACCTGCACTTTCTTTACTAAATTTAGTTATTTTAGAATAAGCAATGCTCACCATCTCCATTTTAGAGCCGGTCATACCTTGCTTATCAATTAAAATTAAGCGTTTATTAGTAAAAATAAACATATCGCGTACTACTTTGTATGCTTTTTCTACTTGCTCACCGTCAATCAATGTATTGCTGAGAACTTTTTCTAAATCTGAATCATCAACTTCGCTTGCGTTACCCATTAGCCCGCTTAATAAACCCATTATACTTTCTCCTGTTTGAATATTTGATTTTCTAACGTATGACCATTAACTAACTGCCTGTACTGCCAGTTTTGTTGATGACAAAAGTTCAGTAGTGCTATATCAAGTGGGTCGCTCGTTGGTTGATACTCAACAACATATTCTTTATGTTGACTCATATATACATGGCTCACCCCTGCAATTGCTTGAAGCTGCTGCTCAACATTTTGATAAGTCTCGCTAAGCATTAGCGTGTAAAAGTGTTTATCCGTATTATTTGTTTTAGTTTGATGTTCGCTTAATACACCTTTATCTAAATGAAGTACCTGTGAGCATAGTCGTTCAAGCTCTGTTAAATCATGGGAGCTTAAAATAAAAGTAGCTTGCTCGCTAAGTGATGATACTAGTTCACGTACTTCTCTGGCATGAATTGGATCGAGCCCTGCGGTTGCTTCATCAAGCATTACAATTTGCGGCGAGCCAATAAGCGCTTGCGCTATAGTGACGCGTTTACGCATACCGTGAGATAAATCTCCTGCGCGCTGCTTTGCAATCTCTTTAAGACCGACTAAATCAAGCACACGCAATGCTTCTGTTTGGCTTTGCTTAGCACCCATACCTTGTAGCTTTGCATAAAAGGCTAGTTGCTTATCTATATTAAAACGAGGATCAAGTTGCGCATCTTGTGGCAATGCACTTACCTTATTAAATAAAGCAGCGCTCCCTGGCTTATGCCCTAATATTTCAAGGCTTCCTTTACTTGGTGCTATATAACCACATAGCAAACTAAATAATGTTGTTTTACCTGCACCGTTTGGTCCAACAAGCGCCACTGGCGCACCTTTTTGAATTTCAAAGTTCACATCATTAAGCGCAAGTTTAGTACCATACGATTTACTCAAACCACTGCCTGTAATTAATGGTCTCATAATGAACTCCTTGCAAAAATACGTTGAGCAACGCCTAGCAACACTACAGTTTGTACAAGTGGAATAGCCAATGCGCTTAACAAAGACAAATTTTGTCCTGCTAGTTGCTCAATTTGCACACCTGGAAATAAATAATCGAGGATGTTTAACGCCGATATTTGCCATTGCAATATACCAACAACAATACCGCCTGCAGCAAAGTATAAAATTGCTAACACAATAGATAAACGTGATGAGCGAGCAAAGGTATTAATTAACGTCATTAGTGCTACAAATGGGCATAAAGTAACAACCAATATTAAAAATATGGACACAGCACGAACAAGCCCACCAGCAAGTAAGCTAGGATCTCTAAAAGCGAGCACAGCGAATGTTGCTACAAGCGTAATACCAACTAAACAAGCCAATACTGCTAATTGTCCTAAAAAACGACCAAAGAGTATTTCAAAACGGGTTGAACGCAGTGATAAAAATCGAAGTGTGCCGCGCTCTCTGTCACCTACAGTTTGGTCGCTGCAAATAAATAAACTAAAAATAGGAAAGCTATAAAGGGCTATAAGCCAATACATAGCAAACTCAGCTTCAGGCCAATCAAGTAGCTTACTCAACCCAATAGAGCCAGAAATATCTCGCGCGATTTGTTCAAAATCGGGAGCGCTTACTATGCTAACAGCTTGCCCTATTGGGTAACGTAAAATTATTATCCAAACAAGCGCAAATGCAGCCAAAGCTATTAGCCCACGTTTAGTTAAAAACATACGTACAAGCTCAAATCCCGCTATTTGCGTTAATCGCCCTACGTTTATTGGTAATGGTGTTGCCATTGTCTATCCTTAATGACGTTAAACTCGCTTTAAAATAAAGCACTATCTAGCAACACTAAGTGTAAACACCTTGAATTACCAGCAAAAAAAAGCTCACCAATGGCGAGCTTTGTAACAATATATTTGAATGTAACAGCATAAATTGCATTAAAAATTATAAATGCTGCTTATAAACCTCTAGCGCTTGGCTTAAATCATCAATTAAATCTTCAACATCTTCAAGACCAATATGCAAACGAATAACGGGTCCTAAATCCCACCCAGTATCAGAACGCAAACCTTTCATGGTTAAATTAGCAGTTACTAAACTTTCAAAACCGCCCCACGAAAACCCCATCTTAATATGCTCAAGGCTATCTAAAAATGCATCAATTGCTTTTTGGTTACCGGTTTTCATTACAAATGAAAACAAACCATTACTACCATCAAAATCTCGCTTAAAAAATTCATGCCCAGGGCATGTTTCAAAAGCAGGGTGTCTAATATGATCCACAAGCTCGTGCTGCTCAAGCCATTTAGCAACTGTTATGGCTGCTTTTTCGTGCTGGTTTAAACGTACACCCATAGTGCGCAAACCTCTAAGTGCTAAGTAAGCATCGTCTGCACTTGTACACTGGCCCAGTAAATATGAGTTTTCGCGAAGCGTAAGCCAGTATTTTTTATTCGCAACAGCAACCCCCATCATTACATCTGAATGACCAACAATGTATTTAGTTGCAGCTTGAATACTAATATCTACGCCGTGCTCAAGTGGTCTATAGTGCAAACCATTACCGTAGGTGTTATCAAGTATTGTCATTACGTTATGCTCATTTGCTACTTTTACCATAGCTGGCACATCTTGAACTTCCATAGTAATAGAGCCTGGTGACTCTAAAAACAATACCTTAGTGTTTGGCTTAATATAATCTTTAATTCCCGCACCAATTGTTGGCGGATAATACGTTGTAGAAATACCTAATCCCACTAAAATTTTATCGCAAAAATCACGGGTTGGTTCGTACACGTTATCGACCATTAAAATATGGTCACCTGTTTTTAAAAATGATAACAGCACTTGGCTAATCGCAGCTGCGCCGCATGGATATAATGCACAGCCTTCACCGCCTTCAAGCTCTGTAATTGCTTCTTGCAACGCAAAGTGTGTAGTTGTACCACGGCGCCCATAAAATAAAGTTTTATCGCCACGGGTTTTAGCCGCTTCTTTTAAATCTGCTACGGTATCAAATACAATAGTCGATGCACGCTGTACAACGGGATTAACTACTCCATGTGTGTACGCTTTTTTTCGCCCTGATGACACCAACTGAGTATTTTTATTACTTTTACTCGACATTGTTAATCCTTAAGCGTTTGTACGCCAATGTTCAATTAAATAACGAGAGATAGAATCAGTTCTAGGTAGTTTTAAATGATCGCCCTCTTCATCCCAATTACCAAACTGTGCAAGTTCTTCACGGCTAAACCACTTTGCATCATCAAGCTCGTCATTATCAACATCAATGGTGTCGGTTACTGCTTCAGCAAAAAAACCAAGCATAATTGAAGAAGGAAACGGCCACGGCTGAGAAACAACATAACGTACATTTGCTACATCAATACCAGCTTCTTCTTTTACTTCACGCGTAACAGCTTGCTCAAGTGTTTCGCCTGGATCGACAAATCCAGCCAAAGAAGAATACATACCAATACGCCACGAAGCTTGGCGGCCTAATAAACAACGCTCTATTCCATCATCAAACATTTTAGTTACAACCATAATCACCGCAGGATCAGTGCGCGGAAATGTAGGATGTTTACAGCTTTCGTTGTCACACACTCGAGAGTGCCCAGCTTCCACTGAGCTATTTTTGCTACCACAACGACCACAAAATCGATGTGTTGCATGCCAATAACATAAACCTCGTGCTAGTGCCGCAATTGAACCGTATTTAATTGTTACTTGTGGACCATACTGGCGAATGTCAAAAAACTGTCCGCCATCTATCAAAGGCGTTAATATGCTTTCATCGAGTTCAGTTACATCAAGTGCAAACACACCATTTTTGGCGTTATTTAAACCAACAAAAATAGCATTCGTTAAGTCTAAATGCGCCACTTGTTGATAAGTTAAATAGCTAACTTTTGGCGTATCTTTAATAAATAGTGTTTGATTATTATTAACTAAAACCCATTTGCTTTGCGCCGACATTTGCGCTTTAAGCCACGATGGGTCTTTACGAAAATTTGAGCCTCTGTCTAGTGGCATGTTGCTGTAATGAAGCATGTAAGTCCTTGGTAACTCGTTATACTTTAAAATTACCATAATCATTTACCAAACCCAATTTATTACAGCAATAAAAAAGCCTAAATTAATCAATTACCTTCTTGTATTAAAATCTCTCATGTTGCAAGTACTCAGCTTTCGCTTTTAAAGAGTTTTAGTTAGCGTATAGCCACTTATAATAAAAAGGTATCATCGATTAAATGAAATTGCTCAGCGCTTTGTTTTAATGCCTCTGCTGTTAATCTATCAGCACCATAAACATCGCATGGCACATTGTATTGATTTTTTAAATGCCCAAGCAATAAGGCAAAATCGCCATCGCCAGAAAGCAAAATAACCTTATCAAGGTTTTTACCTTGTTCTAGCATATCAATTGTTATCCCCACATCCCAATCACCTTTTGCACTTCCATCACGGCGCTGTATAAATGGTTTTAACTTCACATCAAAGCCAATCGCTCGCAAAATATTTTGAAACTGATTCTGTTTTTCATCGCCTCGATAAATAGCGTAAGCAAAAGCGCACTCAATCGTGTATTGCTCCTGCATTTGTCGCCAAAAGGCATTGTAGTCAAAGTTTTTACGGTAGCTTTCTCTACATGTATAGTAAATATTTTGTACATCAACAAAAATACCTACGCGTGGTTTAGTACTTTGCAATTCGTTTTGTGAAGTCATTCAATCTCCTAATGAGGATTAATAGCAATAGCATTACTTATCAAAGTAACGTTATAAAATGAGTGAACCTTGCAATTATTATTCAAGTAACCTAAATTGGTTACTTATAACTATGTAACCGTTTATGGTTACATTTAAAAAAGTAACTAATATCAGTTCCATCAAGCAATTGGTATAAATAGAGACTCATATGATTGGTGTGATCAGCGGCGATATCATTAAATCGCAAACTATTCCTAAGCAACAGTACGATGCCATGCTTTATCAATTAGAGCAAAGCTTGCGTAGCATTTCTAAAAAACAAACACTGTGGAATATATACAGAGGCGATGCCTTTCAATTACAGTTAAATAATCCAGAAATGTTATTTGAAACCGCTATATTAATATACCTACACTTAAAATCGTCGGGTTACGAATTACGCCAAAGTATGGCGCTTGGGCAAATAGATAACCCACGCAGTGATATTAAAACAGCCACAGGCTCTGCATTCACACTATCAGGTCAAGGGCTTGATAAAATAACGAATCAACGCTTTGTTATTAATATTGCAGAACAACACGTTGATGAGAGCTTATTGCTTAATCTTGCTTTTGTAGATGTACTATTAACTAAAGTCACTGCAAAACAAGCTAATGCTTTATATGTATATTTAACCTCAACAGATAATAGCCATGCAGCTTTAGCAAAAGAGCTTAAAACGAGCCGTGAAAATGTCACTAAACTACTCAATTTAGCCCATTACCAATTAATAGAGCGTTTTATAAAGCACACTAAAAATACAATAAAAAATATAACAAAAGGAGGTGAATAATGGCTTTTTCTCTTTTACTAGCCGCGCTTATTATTGGTCATATATTGGCTGATTTTTTCTGGCAACCTATGAGTTGGGTAAACGACAGAAACACACGACACTTTAAAGCCACTAAACTTTACTTACATGTACTAGTGCACGGTATAACCAGCGCTATAATTATAACTTTATGGGAATATACTTTTGGATGGCAACAAGCAAGTAATGCACTAATAGCAACTGTCGCTATTGTAATAAGTCATTACTTTATTGATATTGCTAAATCATATTCCAATAAAGGCGTTGTGCCATTTTTATTCGACCAAATAGCCCATATTGCTGTGCTAATAGCCCTAAGTATTTGGTTAACTGATAACAATAGCTTTATCGCAAACATATATACCATGCTTACTACCCCTAATGTATTGTGGATTGTGTGTGGTTATTTAATAATTTTGAATCCAAGCGCTGTATTTATAAGAATGATGCTAGAGCGTTTAACGAGTAACTTTTCAAGCGATGGAAGCCTCCCACTTGCAGGGCAAAGTATTGGCATGTTGGAACGCATACTTATGTTGAGCTTTATATTGCTTGATCAATTTGCTGGCGTTGGGTTTTTATTAGCAGCTAAATCGGTATTTAGGTTTGGAGATTTAAGTGCGAGTAAAGATAAAAAGCTTACCGAGTACGTTATGCTTGGCACACTACTTAGTGTGAGTGTTACTTTATTTGTAGGCTTAGGTATTAACTATTTAATTAGTTAGGCTAATTAAATGTAATTGGTATTATTAAAATAACAAATTATAGACAATAAAAAACGCGCTATTTCTATTTAAGAAAGTAGCGCGTTTTTTGTATCAATGTTTAATTAAACTAACTAAACGCCAATACACTCATTAATAATGACTAATCGTTATTAGTTGTGCGGCGACGGCGTTGACCATTACCACCAACAGACTCACGCTTTGCCCATGGGTTTTGCGCGCTATCATCTGTTTTAGCTGCTGGCTTTTTAGAACCACCACGGCGCGGACCTGTACCATTGCCGCCATTGTTTGGCTTTTTACTGTTAGGCTTGCTGCTATCAGACTTAGGCTTATTAAAAGGCTGCTTTTTCTTAGGTTTTTTAGGTGCAATAGGGCGAGCATCTAATGCGCGCTCAGGTACAGGGTTAACCGGATCGAAACCATCTTCTTCAGCACGCGGAATAAGCTCACCAATAAAACGCTCAATACCATATAAATCGACAGCATCTTCAGTGGTTACAAACGAAATAGCATGACCCGATGCACCAGCACGACCAGTACGACCAATACGGTGAACATAATCTTCGTATACATTTGGTAAGTCGTAGTTAACTACATGTGGTAGTTCAACAATGTCTAAACCACGTGCAACAATATCAGTTGCTACTAATACTCGAACATCACCATTTTTAAAACCTTCAAGTGCTTTAACACGTGCACCTTGTGACTTATTACCATGAATAGCAGCGCCTGTAATATCATCACGTTCTAGTTGCTTAACTAAGCGGTTAGCACCATGTTTTGTACGGCTAAATACTAAAACTTGCTGCCAATCGTTACTACGAATCAAATGGCTTAATAAAGCAGTTTTACGTGGCTTATCTACTGCATAAACACACTGAGTAACGCTTTTTGCTGTCGTATTTTTTGCTGCAACAGAAATTTCGACAGGGTCGTTTATTAACCCTTTTGCTAATGCACGAATGTCATCTGAAAATGTTGCCGAAAACATTAAGTTTTGACGTTTTGCAGGCATTTTAGCTATAAGACGTTTAATGTCATGAATAAAGCCCATGTCTAGCATACGGTCAGCTTCATCTAATACAAGTACTTCTACGCTATCAAATTTAACTGCGTTTTGGTTATGTAAGTCAATTAAACGACCCGGTGTTGCAACTAAAATATCAACACCCTTACGAAGACGCTGCATTTGTGGGTTAATTTTAACGCCACCGTAAACTACAAACGAGCTTACATCAGAATGCTTTGCGTACTCTTCAACATTTTCACTCACTTGCAAAGCAAGTTCACGTGTTGGTGTTAAAATTAACGCACGTACATGATTGCTTTTAGCTTTAGGACCTGAAGACAAACGTTCGATAAGTGGTAATGTAAAACCAGCTGTTTTACCAGTACCCGTTTGTGCTGCAGCCATAACATCACGGCCTTCAATAATTGCCGGAATAGCTTGAGCCTGAATTGGTGTTGGCGTTTCATAGCCCTTTTCTAAAACCGCATTAACTAAAGACTGTGATAAACCTAAACCATCAAAACTCATATAAACTCTCTTTTAAATAAGGCCAAAGTGGCCAGTTGCGCGCATTATACCTGTAGTAGCTAAGAATGCATGCCATTATTTACGTTGCAAGCAATTGAGCACCGTTCAATAAAATCAAACGTGCAATCAAGTTGCTTAAAAATGCAAAAAACGGCTTAAAGCCGCTTTTTGTTTATACTTAATAATTCTAAGTATAATAGTTACTTAACACCTAACTCACGCAAACGCTCTTGCAAGTAGCTATCTGCGGTGTAGCGCTCTGAAAGCACAACCTCTGGA
Source organism: Pseudoalteromonas sp. Z9A5 (assembly GCF_011378875.1). Lineage (NCBI taxonomy): Bacteria > Pseudomonadati > Pseudomonadota > Gammaproteobacteria > Alteromonadales > Pseudoalteromonadaceae > Pseudoalteromonas > Pseudoalteromonas sp. Z9A5. The sequence continues at coordinate 36,600 of NZ_WTLC01000033.1, read as the reverse complement.
TGAGGGTGTAAAAATAGCGGTAACGAGATTCGCGATTTAGTCGATGCTTTACCCGTTGGGTTAATCACGCGGTGAATTGTAGATGGGAAATACCCGCCCGACGCTTCTTGTAGCATGTCACCAATATTAATAATTAAGCTGCCAAAATCACATGGAACATCTAACCAACCACCATCTGTTTTTTGAACTTGTAAACCAGGTTCGTTAGATGCAGGTAACACAGTTAATAAATTAATATCACCATGAGCAGCTGCGCGAATAGCACCTGGCTCTTCATCACCTGTCATTGGCGGATAATGCAAAATACGTAACAATGTTTGTTCCGAACCCGCAATCATGTCTTTTAAATCAATCGAAAATTTAGCGCGTACATCAGCTGGAGATTCAGCCTGAACCCAATTTAACAAGGTACCAGCAAACTCACTCGCTAAACGGTAGTATTCACGCACATCAGCCTCAAGCTCTGCAGGAACACGTCCTTTAGGGTACACATGAAAGTACTCTTTAATGTCTTTTATTGTAAAGCCTTTCGCTACTTCAGATACTGAAGGCGGAAAGTAACCATCTTGAGTGTCTTTAGAGAATAAAAAGTCTTGCTTCTGCTCTGAGTTAAAAAAGTCTTGCCAGTTTTTGTAAATAGACTCAACTAAAGACTGTGGGATTGGGTGGTTTTTTAAAACGCCAAAACCAGTATTTCTTAACGATTCAACAAATTGTGCAGCCGCATCGGGAGCTTTATAATCAACAGTAGGTAATTGCATTGTACGTTCCAGTGAATAGGTTGTGTGAAGTGAGTTGCTTTTAATCGTGCTAAATTATATCAATTGCATAAATTAGTGATCTATTATAGCGCTAAGAAAATAGCGCGATATCAAGGCGAATTATTTATATAGCTGTTCTATATAAATAATTTTTAACGCAGTGAATGAGCTATTTAATGCGATAGAATGATCATCTTTTTTATATAATTAATATTAATTATATAAAGTAGCAAAGCCTTCATTATAGCGCTATGTGAGGATAGACAAATGGCCTCAAAAACATAAGGACATATGTCCTCAAAGAGCCACCAGCAGCTTTATGCTTGATCAAGATCAATTTATAAAAAAATGTTGTATTTGTAAGGTTTCGCACTTATATCTGGTCTAGTATTGTAATGTATTTTATTAGTATAAATAAGGCTACCCATGCGACAAAAAGTATCTTTTAAAAGCGGCGACTTAGAACTTGCTGGTCAACTCGAACTTCCCTCTGGTGACGTAAAGTTTTATGCGTTATTTGCTCATTGTTTTACCTGTGGTAAAGATGTTGCTGCTGCAACACGTATAAGCCGTGCATTAACACAACAAGGGATTGCCGTACTGCGTTTTGACTTTACTGGTTTAGGTAATAGCGATGGCGACTTTGCCAACAGTAATTTTTCGTCAAATATTCAAGATCTAGTCTCAGCAGCCAATCACCTGCGTGATCATTTTGAAGCACCACAACTACTTATTGGTCATAGTTTAGGTGGCGCTGCAGTATTAGCTGCTGCTGAGCACATACCAGAGGTTTCAGCTATAACTACAATTGGTGCGCCATCTGACGCGCAACACGTAGCGCATAACTTTGCAGCTCACCTTGATGAAATTAACGAAGCTGGCGAAGCTAAAGTAAGTTTAGCGGGTCGCGAATTTACCATCAAAAAACAATTTATAGATGATATAGCCAAGTACGGTAAAAGCCACATCAGTAAACTTAAGCGCGCATTATTAGTAATGCACTCCCCTATTGATGCAACTGTAAACATTAGTGAAGCCGAAAAAATTTATGCGTCAGCTAAACACCCTAAAAGCTTTATTAGCCTAGATAACGCCGATCACCTTTTAACTAATAAAAACGATGCAGACTACGCCGCGCAAATTATTGCTACGTGGGCAAATCGCTACGTTAAATATGATCAAACAAAATACAGTGCAAAATTAAGTGATGGTAACGTACTCGTCGAAGAAAAAGATCACGTATTTACACAACATGTAAGCACCAAAGATCATACTTGGCTTGCAGATGAGCCAATAAAAGTAGGCGGTAAAAATTTAGGCCCAGATCCGTATCATCACCTATTAGCCGGGCTTGGTGCCTGTACAGCAATGACACTACGCATGTATGCTACACGCAAAAACTTACCGCTAGAGCATGTAAAAGTAGAGCTTAATCACACTCGCGATTACAACAAAGATTGCGACGATTGTGAGCAAACAGGTAACCTTGAAGCTATTACCCGTAAAATCACTTTGCGTGGCGATTTAACTGAGCCACAGCGCCAACGTTTACTCGAAATAGCCGACAAATGCCCGGTGCATAAAACACTACATAACAACCCTATTATTGTAAGTGAACTGGTAGAGTAACTACCATAAAATTAATATAGCGCAGTTATTACTGCGTTATATGAAGTTGTTAATAAAGCAGACTTAAACTCTAAATGAAATATAAGGGGTTGAATAATAGGTACGGTTTTAGTAGCTTACAATTATATTAAACAACCAAGGATAGGTATGAATAAAAATACTTACTACGAACGCAATAACTTTTCAATTTATGAAGCAACAAACAAAACAGGTATCGAGTTAACTCTATCTGAGCTGAACCAAATTGAATTAGCTATGCTAATTACTCCAAAAGCATTAACAACTTTTATTAATATATTGCACAACCCTGCTAACGCAGATAAAAAGGACAAAGAAAAATTCAAAAACATTATGATGCAATATGGTTATATAAACCCTACAAATTTTGAAGCAACAAGAACCTTTTTAATTCGCCAAGCCCGTAAAGTAGCTAACCTTATCGGTTCTATGCATTTGACCCCACAAAAACTTTATAAATGCGCTGTATATGGTGATGCAACTTATTATGAAAGATATGGTATTATTGGGTTTGGTAATAGTTTTTTTTAAAGCGGGTACAAATGGAAAAGTAGATACTGTTGTTCATGAGTTTAGCCACGCAGTCTGGACTTCTGAAGATACAGCTTATAACGCAAGAACGGCTATAAAGGATCTTAATTTCATTGCTCAAAATGCACAAATTTATCAAACCAATGAAGACAGAGATACCTTACTATATTCGGCATATCTTTTTGAAAATGCAGTGCGAGCAGCCCAATGAAAATTTTAGTAAATATTATATTTCTTTTAATTAGTTACTCTACTTTTGCCAACTCTGAAGAAATTATCGAAGGTCCTATTGCTGCATCCTCTTATACATTTTGTCATCTAGATACTAAATGTATCACTAGTATAAGATTGGCGAATACTACGCCTTATCAAGTTAAGCTAAGCTCTCTCGCTTTCGATAAGCAGGGAATCGACTTAAACTCAATGTTTATATATGAAGTGGATGAATACTTCTCATTAAGAGCGAAAAATCCAGGTGCAAAAGTCCCTGAACAACCTATACAAGGACGGCGGCGTGCTCACAAGCAATTATCCTTTATAGAGTTCGAACCGCTTGAAGTAAAGTTTATTGAGCTAAAAGGCATGGAAGAAAAGTTTGCTTTAAACCCTGAAAAAAAATACTTAGTAAGTACGATTACACCGTTCGTCAACTTGTACATTAACGGTAAATTTGCTGATATCATTACCATAAGAACCAGATATTCACTTTTAGCTATGCCTACTGAAGATATGGAAATAAAAGAACGACCAATAAAACAGTTTGCTACGCCGCAAGGGTAACCTGCAATAATATACATGCTTTGTTTAATACCACTCAAAATTTTGTGTCAGCTTAAACCTTTATATTAAGCCAGCTTAAAGTTGGCTTGATTATATCTTGGCTAATTACCTAAAAATATCTCGATATTTTTACTCATTCTATCCACCAGCCATTTTTGCCCGCCATCGTACATATCGTTATGGCGCGATTTTTCTATGAGTATTTGCTTAACAGGAAACTTATCCAGCTCTGAATCGTTCAACAATACATTTGCATCTGCTGGGTAATCACTACCGCGAAGTGTAAGCACGCGAATATTTTTATTGCGTGGGATCAACATGCGGCGATGATCGAGCGTAATAATAGTGCTCACTTCATTAGGATAAATAGAGCCGTATAACGCTGAAATATCACCGCCGTTTGAGTGCCCAAATAAGGCGAGTTTTGTAAAATCATACGTTGGGTATTTACTCGCTAGCTCATTAACTAAAAACTTAAGCGTTACCACGCCACGGTGCCAGTTTTCCACGCGAGTGGTTAAGTAAGGTTGCTCACGATTAAGGTCAGGGTCGGTTTTTAATTCATGTGCAACGGCTACTGTTAAGTATCCGCGCTGATTAAACACATTACTAGCAAACGTATATTCGTTATGGCTGATACCGTAGCCCGCATTAATAAACGCCACAGGGCATTTTTCTTGCGCTGTACACTTAGCATTATTACTTGGTAATGTAATATTGATAGGAATAGCGCGGCTACGGCTTTTATCGATTATAACATCGTCGTTTGCATAGCTTGTAGTGCTTATTATTGATGTGGTTAAGGTTAGTGTGCTTAATATAAAAAGCTTTTTAAGTGTTTTTTTCATGATTAAACTTATATAAATTATTGTTTTTAATTAAAAATAACTTTTACTTTATAGGTTTGCGTTCTCTATTGTCAAACTATGCGATAATAGTCGCCATTGTTTTAATATATTTAGTAAAAGATCCAATAAATGAAATCATACAATAGCATCCAAGAACGTATAGAAATCCTAGAAGACAAACTAACCGAGATACATGACGAAATCGAAACACTAAAAGCACCTGCTAAAAACAACAATGAACGTATTATTTTTAAGTTCATCGAAACAGGCAGCACAGGTAAAACGAAGGATTTTGTTCGCGAGTTAGGTATTAAATCACCACGTGACGGTTTGTTTTCGTCAGGTGACGTTACAAAACTAATTAAAGATGGCGCTGAAGATATTTCACCTGCGTTATTAGAAATCGCAAGACAACTTGCCAGTGCACGTAATAAAAATGGTCCAAGCCGTTAATTACGCAGTCACGCAGTATCTAGAAGCCCAGCTAAGCTGTCGCTTCTAGATATTTAGTTAATCACATAGTTCTATATTAAGGCTGGTAAGCAAATTAAGTGCTTCGAAGCGATCAAACTTAGCATTCGCTAAAATATTATTATTCAAATCTATATTAAACGCTGTAGCACCTACAAAATCACATTTTGTTAAATTGGTTTGAAAAAACTCACTATCGCGAAAATCTGTTCCTGTAAATTCACTACCGCTTAAATCAGCGTGTCTAAAATCAACATTTTTGGCAAAGCAGTGTGTTAGTTTGAGGGCTTTGAGAGTTAATTCAAAAAAAGAACTATGACTGAGCTCACAATAATTAAAACTCACCGGTGCGTTAATACTAAGCGCTGGCCAATCTACATCAGCCCATTGCAAACTATTTAATTTACAGTGGCTAAAACTTACATTTTCAAGCGAACTGTAGTTCCAGTTTAGTGACGATAAATTACAGTTTTTAAAACTGCATTCTATAAATCGGCAATGCTTAAACTGCCCGCCTGAAAAGTCGCAATCGATAAATATACACTCTTCAAACTCAGAGTTTTCAGTTAGCTGCTCTGCGTACTGCAAAGCATTAAATTGCTCATCAAAATACTGGTTATTGTTACTTAACAACACAATTCACCTATTAAATTTAACCCGTGTAGCCATTACTTTTAGGTAAATCTTTTTTAAGCGTAAGCACTGCAATAAAAATCAAAGCAAATAGTGGAAATAGCGCTAAACAGCCACCCACAAAAGCTAAAACACCTGGCATAGTACTTTTACGCTTACCTATTTTGTAGCTAATTACAGCAAAAATAGGAATACACAGCACAATAATAAAAACTAAAAACTCACCAAATAAGGTTGCATTGATCGACATAATAATTCCTTTTCATCTGTTCGTTTAAAACACACTCTGCTATAAATTTAACCATAAAAAAACCCTTAAGCATATAACTTAAGGGTTTTTAAATTTAGCTCAAAAAAGCGAAACAAGATTACTCTTCGTTAGGTATCGCTTTTTCTACAACACTTATTGCAAGTTCAGCTAACGAGTCAAGGTTAGGTTTGCTTGGCGCGTTAGTTAATAAACACGACGCTTGTGTTGTTTTAGGGAAAGCAATAACGTCACGAATGTTATCGGTACCACATAAAAGCATTGCTAAACGGTCAAGACCAAATGCTAAACCAGCATGTGGTGGTGTGCCGTATTTAAGTGCATCAAGTAAAAAACCAAACTTGTCTTGTTGCTCTTGCTCGTTAATACCTAAAATTCTAAATGCAGTTTCTTGCATATCTGCATTATGAATACGTACCGAACCGCCACCAACTTCGTAGCCGTTTAATACCATATCGTAGGCATCTGAAATAGCACTGGCTGGGTTTGCTTCAAGCTCACTGGCGTTAATGTCTTTTGGTGCAGTGAATGGATGATGTACAGCATGTAATGTGCCTTCGTCATCTTCTTCAAACATTGGGAAGTCTACAACCCAAAGTGGTGCCCAGCTATTAAGGTTAGTGATTTCTAAATCAACACCAATCTTAACGCGCAGTGCGCCCATTGCTTCATTTACTGTGTTGCGCTTATCGGCACCAAATAAAATGATATCGCCAGACTGTGCATTAGTACGCTCAAGTAATTTAGTAATTACGTCTTCGCTTAAAAACTTAGCCACTGGTGATTGAACACCCTCAGCGCCTGCAGTGTGGTCGTTTACTTTCATCCACGCCATGCCTTTAGCGCCGTAAATACCAATAAACTTAGTGTAATCGTCAAGCTGTTTACGAGAAAGCTTAGCGCCACCCGGTACAGTTAACACAGCAACGCGACCTTTTTCGTCGTTAGCCGGACCTGAGAAAACATTAAACTCTACGTCTTTAACTAAATCTGCAACATCAACTAATTTCATTGGGTTACGTAAATCTGGCTTATCAGAACCGTAAAGGCTCATTGCCTCGCTGTAAGGCATGATTGGAAAATCGCCTAAATCAACGTTTAGCAATGTTTGCCACATCTCGCGGATCATTTTTTCAGTCATACCACGTACTTGATCAGAGCTCATGAAAGAGGTCTCTATATCTATTTGGGTAAATTCTGGTTGGCGATCGGCACGTAAATCTTCATCACGGAAACATTTTACAATTTGGTAGTAACGGTCAAAACCCGACATCATCAGCAATTGCTTAAACAACTGTGGAGACTGTGGTAATGCGTAAAAACTACCTTTATGAACGCGGCTTGGCACTAAGTAATCGCGCGCGCCTTCTGGCGTTGCTTTAGTAAGTACTGGTGTTTCGATGTCTAAAAAGCCGTTTTCATCTAAAAAGCGACGAACAAAGCTGCTTGCTTTAGCACGTAATTTAATACGGTCACTCATTTCTAGACGACGTAGGTCTAGGTAGCGGTATTTTAAACGACGCTCTTCAGAGTTTACTTGGTTAAAATCAAGCGGTAATGGCTCAGAGCGGTTAATAATATTAAGCTCTTTACCTAAAATTTCGATCTCCCCTGTTGCCATGTCTTTATTTACTTGGCTGTCTGGGCGTGCGCGAACAATACCTTTTAACTGAACACAAAATTCTTGGCGAAGTGTGTTAGCCGAACTCATTAACTCTTCAATGTCAGAGTCGAATACAACTTGTACTAAACCTTCTCTATCGCGTAAATCGACAAAGATAAGTCCACCAAGGTCACGTCGTTTGTTGATCCAGCCACATAGTTCAACTTCTTGATCTACGTGAGTTTTATTTAGCTGTCCGCAATATATAGAGCGCATAGTTTTCCTGTCAGATAAAAGGCTTAAACGGCTAAACTTATTTGTTTTAAGGCGTGTGATTTAAAAAACAGGTCACCACAATACAAATAAAGCCGCTAGCAATCTAAAAATAATCAAATTAAGCCCTGCATTATACTCAACTAACATTAAGATGCTAGGGCGTGTGCCGCTTTTGCCCCTGAATTTACAGCAGCTCGTTTTGTTATTTGCTACACTATCGCCACTTTATAATAAGGCGCTAGTTTGTATGTTATATATTGGATGCCCGCAGTGGTCGAGTAATGCATGGAAAGGCAATTTATTTTCAAGCCAATGTAAAAACGCCGATATGCTTAGCCAATACGCACAACACTTTAATTCTGTTGAAGGCAATACCAGCTTTTACGCTGATCCTTCGCCAAGCACCGTATTGCGCTGGGCAAACAGCGTACCCGACGATTTTAAATTTACTTTTAAGTTTAATCGTCGCTTTAGCCACGAGCTGCACCTAACTAATGTTCAAACCGAGCTTACTGATTGGCTTAACTTGTTTACCCCTATTTTAGAAAAAACCGGGCAAATCATGCTGCAATTACCTAAAGCATTTGGTCCTGGTGACTTACCCAAACTCGCCCAATTTATTAGCCTATTACCAAAAGAGGTTAATTACGGTGTAGAGGTACGTCATACTGCGTTTTTTCAAAAGGGCGAAGCCGAAATAGCGCTTAATCAGTTATTAATGGCAAACAACATAAATCGCATATCAATGGATACTCGCGCCCTATTTGCGGTAAAACCAACAACCGAAGCGCTAATAGACGCACAACAAAAAAAGCCGCATTTACCCGTGCATGCCATTGCTACAAGCACGCAACCCATGGCGCGCTTTGTTATCGCCGATTTACAAAACGACTATAAACCCTTTTATAAACCGTGGCTGAGTAAAGTAAAACAATGGCTTGATGAAGGAAAAACGCCCTATGTGTTTTTTCATACGGCAGATAACCGAGAAGCGCCATTATTAGCAAGGCAGTTTTGTAAAGACCTTGGTTATAATCACAAAGCATTAAACCCATTTACTGGCGAAAAAGAAGCCCACCAGCAAGCACTTTTTTAAAAGTAAAACGACAGAGAAATAATAATGAGTGAATACGCACGTTACTTTACCGGTTACCCAGCTAACATTGTTGAGCAAGTATTAAGCCTTATAAATAACAAAAATATATGTGACTACTTACTTAAAAAGTATCCGCAAGCACACACTATTACCAGCGATAAACTACTTTATAGCTATGCAACCGAGCTTAAAAAACAATATTTAAAAAATGCGCCACCATTTGGGCGCGCTGCTTTTAAAAAGCAAGGCGATATGGTCACCAATGCACTCGGTACACATACGTATCGAATGCAAGGTAAAACCCGTAAGCACGATTTAGCGATAAACAGCGACTTGCTCCGCGCTCCCGAGCCGTTATTAAAAGCGTTAGTGGTACATGAGCTCGCCCACTTTAAAGAAAAAGACCATAACAAAGGCTTTTATCAACTTTGCTGCCATATGGAACCGCAGTATCACCAATTGGAATTAGATTTAAGGATATTTTGTGTGGTAGTGGCGATGGGAGAGAATCCGTATTTAACTCATTAAATAAACCTAGGATTATCAATAGAAAGTGCAAGCAGCTAACAAAATTACTAAATATCATCAATCATGCTATGTTCACTCTACGTAGTACTATTACAATAAAAAGTTTTAGATCAATATGTCTAACAAAATAACCATTGATAATATTCAAGCTGCTTATGAATTAGCAAAGCAGGTTTATAATAATGACTTGAAGCTTGATCATGCTGTGGCTAACTTAGTTACTGAAGAAGGTTTCAATAATAGTTCAGCAAAAGATTATATAAATAGCTATAAGTGCATAATTGAAGGCAATGTATTTAAGCGTGCTCTCAGTGCCACAGGTATTGATTACTATCTTTCGAATATAAAAAAAGATGGAAGCGAAGTTAACTTCAATAATGCAATAAAATCAGTTAGAAAACACATAACCTATTATGAGGCTATCCGTAATACTAATGTAATCAAATTAAGGCAAATTGTTTCGAAATATAATAACATTGAGCAATATGAGAACCTGATTGATTACTCTATCCATACTATAGCTTTTGAGGAACAAGTAAAAAAGTCAGCATTATTGTCTGAGCAATGCAGAAATGAAATATTAGCTTCATCTGTTAAAGTAGAAAAAAAGTTCGCCATAATTGAAGTCTTTAACCGCAATCCTCATGTAGTTGCGGCTGTATTACTTAGAGCAAAAGGACATTGCGAATACTGTGGTAAAGCAGCTCCGTTTCAACGTAAAAAAGATATGACTCCCTACCTTGAGGTGCACCATATAGTACAACTTGCGCATGGTGGTGGTGATACAGTTAAAAATGCCCAAGCTCTTTGCCCTAACTGCCATAGAGAAAAACACTTTGGCCTAAAAAATTGAAATGTAAGAATAAAAAACGCGATATCAAATCGCGTTTTTAAGTAACTTTTCTGCTGATAGCTTCAAACTGCCAACTCAAAAGCACGTTGGGTTTCGCTTCGCTCTACCCAACCTACGTAAAACGTTACAGCCCTAAGCCTGCCATAAAATCGTCATCTACATCGTCTTGCACAACGTCTTTAGCCTTTGCGCTTTCTTTTTCAGCTTTCTTTTTCGCTTCGTTTTCAATTATGTCATCTGGGTCTAGTGCTTCTGCAATATCAAAGTCGTGTAATTTAATAAACTCTGTTTTATCCATAGCTAATTCCAAGTAAAAGATATTTTGTTTACTTGTGGTGAATGTTACGCGGCGGGCTTGCGGGCGATCCATCGTGGTATCTACCGATATTTGCACTTGCTTGTTTATTGCCATCATTTTTGGCTGATTTTGTGTAATTGAAGTATGAAGCTGCTCACGCACTTTAGACGTAAAGTCGCCCACAATTTGGTTCATCAACTCGCCTAATACGTTTGATACGTCGTCTGATAAATGGCTATGCGCTATTTCATTCTCAGGCATACCCATATTACGCATGTAATCGCCATAAATTTCCATCGCCGCTTGCGAAGTAAAGTTGGTAATTACGAGCCCAGTAAAACCGCCGTCAAATAAAACAAAGCAGCCAATATCTGGTCGCATACATGTACGTGTTATTTTTTGCACCATAGCTGAGTAGCTAATACCGTTACCGCTGGCTGATGTGAGTACGCCTGTCACTGAATGACAAAGGGTTGCTAATATATCGTCTGTGCTGATGACCTTACTTTTGCTCATTTAATCTTCTCTTTTATACTTATTATTCATAATTCTAGTCAAGCTACTGAATTTATCACTGACTATCCAGTATAAAATGTTAAAATAGCGCCATTATTTATAAAGAGACTGCCTTCGTGACCATAAAAGACAGTATTTATGCCTCTGAGCAACAAGTAAAAGATTTTAGCTTTGACCAAAATGTAGTCGAAGTTTTTCCAGACATGATCCAGCGCTCGGTACCTGGCTACGCAACTATTGTGAGTACAATGGGTAAACTTGCCGGTGAATACGCGCAAAGTAACTCAAATCTTTATGATTTAGGCTGCTCACTTGGCGCAGTAACGCTTAGCATGCGCCGTAATATTCGCACCGATAACTGCCATATAATAGCGGTAGATAACTCCCAAGCTATGGTTGAGCGTTGTAAGGTACATTTACAAGGTTTTAAATCAGACGTGCCTGTTACTGTTACATTAGGCGATATTAACGAGCTTGAAATTCAAAACGCCTCAGTAGTAGCAATGAACTTTACGCTGCAGTTTATTCCTCATGCTCAGCGCCAAGCCGTACTTGAAAAAATATACGCTAATTTAAAACCAGGTGGTGTATTGCTGTTAAGCGAAAAAATTAAAGCGCAAAACGAGCAATGCGACAATTTATTGATTGATTTGCACCACGACTTTAAACGACACAATGGTTACTCTGAGCTTGAAATAAGCCAAAAGCGTACCGCCATCGAAAACGTTATGCGCCCAGATACACTAAGCGCTCACTTTACTCGCTTACAAGATATTGGTTTTAGCCAAACTCAAGTGTGGTATCAATGTTTTAATTTTTGCTCAATGGTAGCAATTAAATAAAGAGAGTCATCCATGTCTCAATGGTTTAACCAATTTTACGCATCTATCGCACAAAGCCCACTTAGTCACTGGCTAGAAACCCTCCCTGCACAATTAAAACATTGGCAGTTAGAGGCAAGCCATGGCGATTTACCTAAATGGCAAAAAGTACTTAAAAACTTACCAGAGGTGGCAACTTCGCACGTTGATATTTCTACTAAGGTAGAAATTGGCGCCGCTGGCGAAATGAGTGATGGCGAGCAAAAGCAAACCATGCATTTATTAAAACGTATGATGCCATGGCGCAAAGGTCCATTTAGTGTGCACGGTATTGAAATAGACACAGAGTGGCGCAGTGATTGGAAGTGGGACAGACTCCTGCCTCATATTGAGCCATTAAAAGGTCGCACCGTATTAGATATTGGTTGTGGCTCAGGTTATCATTTATGGCGTATGCGCGGTGAAGGCGCAGAGTTTGTAGTGGGTATTGATCCGTCTGATTTATTTTTATGTCAGTTTCAAGCAATTAAACACTACAACCCAGACGAAAACGTGCATTTACTACCACTAGGCGTTGAAGCATTACCTGAGCTTAAAGCGTTTGATACGGTTTTTTCGATGGGCGTACTTTATCATCGTCGCTCACCTATCGACTTTTTAGCACAGTTAAAAGCCCAGCTTCGCCCCGGCGGCGAACTCGTACTTGAAACGCTAGTAATTGAAGGTGATGAAAACACAGTATTAGTCCCTACCGACCGCTACGCTAAAATGCGCAACGTTTGGTTTATTCCAAGTACTGCAGCATTAAAACTGTGGATGGAACGCGTTGGCTTTAAAGACGTGCAAATAAAAGATTGCGCTATTACCACGCTTGAAGAACAACGCAAAACCGATTGGATGGAAAACGAATCGTTAATAGACTTTTTAGATCCAAACGATACAAGTAAAACAATTGAAGGTTACCCCGCTCCACTTCGAGCCATATTAACCGCAAAAGCATAGCTGTTAATTTAACGTCTTTAATTACTAAAAAAACGCCTGCTGGCGTTTTTTTGTTTATTTAAACAACAGACAGCGGACAACTGTCCTTGTTAATTATTTCAAAATTACATTTGAGCTAGCCGCGACCTTGCAATTGTTGTAAAATACGCGCGTTTCTAAGCAACCCAAAACAACTATTTTGAGGAAAACCTGTGAGCGAACAAAAACAGTCTCTAAGCTATAAAGACGCGGGCGTAGATATCGACGCTGGTAATGCACTTGTTGAGCGTATTAAAGGCGTAGTTAAAAAAACTCGTCGTCCTGAAGTAATGGGCGGAATTGGTGGTTTTGGCGCACTTTGCGAAATTCCTGAAGGCTACAAGCAACCAGTATTAGTTGCAGGCACAGATGGCGTTGGTACTAAACTACGTTTAGCAATCGACTTAAAAAAACACGATACTGTTGGTATTGATTTAGTTGCAATGTGTGTAAACGACTTAATTGTTCAAGGTGCTGAACCCCTGTTTTTCCTAGATTACTATGCAACTGGTAAACTAGATATAGACACAGCAGCTGACGTAGTTACAGGTATTGGCAAAGGTTGTGAAATTTCAGGTTGTGCCCTAATTGGTGGCGAAACAGCTGAAATGCCAGGTATGTATGATGGTGAAGACTACGACATGGCAGGCTTTTGTACCGGCGTTGTAGAAAAATCAAAAATTATTGATGGCACAAAAGTAGCGGCAGGCGATCAGCTTATTGCACTTGCTTCAAGCGGTCCTCATTCAAATGGCTTCTCTTTAATTCGTAAAGTACTTGAAGTGTCAAATGCTGATACAAGCGCTGACTTTGAAGGTAAAACATTAGGCGAAACCTTACTTGAGCCTACGCGTATTTACGTAAAACCTTTACTTGAGTTATTTAAAAACGTTGACGTACATGCGCTTTCGCATATTACTGGCGGCGGTTTTTGGGAAAATATTCCACGCGTATTACCCGCTTCAGCAAAAGCTGTAGTTAAAGGTGATAGCTGGCAGTGGCCACCAATTTTTAATTGGTTACAAGAAAACGGCAATATTACTACACACGAAATGTACCGTACATTTAACTGTGGTGTAGGCATGGTTTTAGTAGTCCCTGCAGACAAACTTGAGCAAAGCTTAACAATGCTAAAAGACTTGGGCGAAAATGCATGGCACCTTGGTGAAATTCAAGATGCAGCACCAGGCGAAGAGCAAGTTGAAATTGTAGGTGGTGCTAAGTAATGGCACCGACTCGTCTGGTAGTTTTAATCTCAGGTAGTGGCTCTAATTTACAAGCCATCATAGATGCCTGCGAACGTGGCGAGATAAACGGACATATAGCGGCTGTTATTAGTAATAAAGCAGACGCTTATGGCCTCGAGCGTGCAAAACAAGCAGGTATTGCTACAAAAGTGCTGAGTCATAAAGATTTTGACTCGCGCGAAGCGTACGATGCGCAATTAATGAACGTTATCGACTCTTTTATGCCAAATCTAGTTGTATTAGCTGGGTTTATGCGTATTCTTACTCCTAGCTTAGTGCAAAAATATATTGGAAAAATGTTGAACATTCATCCATCTTTGTTGCCTAAGTACCAGGGGCTGAATACCCACCAAAGAGCAATTGATGCAAAAGATGACATTCATGGCGTAAGTGTACATTTCGTTACTGAAGAGCTAGACGGCGGTCCCGTTATTCTTCAGGCGCAAATACCTGTACTCAAGGACGATACAGCAGATACATTAGCAAAGCGCGTGCATGAACAAGAGCATGTAATTTATCCTTTGGTGGTCAAATGGTTCAGTGAACACAGACTTACTATGGAAGCAGATTATGCAGTTCTTGACGAAAAACAACTTCCTGCACACGGCGCGCACTACCCACAATAAAAAAATAAGTGCCTTGCTATTATGTGTAGGCACTTTACTTCCTACAAGCCTTATTGCAGGCGAACTAACGCAGTATGAAGCCAACTATGATATTTTGCGTAAAGGTAAAAATCATGGTGAAGCTGTACGCGAACTCAAAAAGTTGAGCGATGACTCATACCAGCTTACTTATCATAGCAATATTGAATGGATGATTTTTTCAGATTCTCGCCAAGAAACATCAAAATTTACGTTTATAGATGGCAAGGTTTCTCCGCATCATTACAGTATGATCCGCACTGGTACTGGTCCAGATAAAGATTATAAAATTGATTTTGATTCTGAAAATAAAGTAGTGACCAGCAGTAATAGTGAATACCCACTAGAATGCGAATGGACTGATGATTTTCAAGATGCAATTTCGTATCAGGTACAAGTCCGTGAAGGGTTAAAAAAGGGTGAAACGAGCTTTTCGTATCCTTTAGTTGATAAAAAGGGTCATCGCCGCGACTACAACTTTGAAGTTGTAGGCAAAGAAATGATTTCACTTCCTATTGGTAATGTAGAAGCTATTAAAGTGAAGCGTTTGTACGATAACGATAAACGCCAAGCGCTTGCTTGGTTTGCACCCGAAATGGATTACATGCTTGTACGCATGTGGAAAGGCGAAAAAGGAATGGAACAATTTGAAGTTCAAATGAACTCATTTACAGTTACATCACCAACAGCCGTTGCGCCAGCTACAGCACAACAACCTCAAGAAGCTAACTAAGTTTAATTAAACCAAAGTTAAGCTAATATTTAAAATAGGTGGGCTAAATCAGCTCACCCATTTTAAACAATGCAAACTCCCCCGGCTCCATTTTTTGCCAACGCTCATCATTCGTCAAAGGTCTTGTTGTTATTACCGTCACTACATCGTTTGGTGTGGTTTCTTTTTGAAAATCGACCACCATATCTGCATCAATAAGCGTTGCTTTACCAAATGGTGCGCGGCGAGTTATGTAATGTAGGTTATTAGTGCAATACGCTAATACAAATACCCCATCGGTTAGCAGCATATTAAATACGCCTTTTTCACGAAGGGTATGCGAAAGCTTAGCGGCGTATCTAAAAACTGACGCTATATTACTTGGGCGTTTAGGGTATTTTTCGCGAATTTTATCAAGTAACCAACAAAAGGCGAGTTCACTATCGGTGTTACCAACTGGTCGATAATACTGCGGTTTTAAATCATGATAATTAGATAGCTGCCCGTTATGAGCGTAAGTGATTTCACGCCCCCATAACTCTCGCGTAAAAGGGTGAGTATTTTCAAGGCACACTCGTCCACGGTTACCTTGGCGAATATGGCTAATTACCGACACACTTTTAATTGGGTATGCTTTAACCAGCTTTGCTATTTCAGATTGATAACTCGGCTCAGGATCTTTAAACGTTCTACAGCCTTTACCTTCATAAAACGTAATACCCCAGCCATCTTTATGAGGACCTGTATTACCACCACGCTCTAAAAGACCCGAAAAACTAAAGCAGATATCGGTAGGCACATTCGCTGACATACCAAGTAATTCACACATTAATAAAATAACCCTTAAAAACCATACATTAAAATAAATAGCGTTATATTTTTTATTAAGCGTACACTAATTTGCAGCTCGCTATAACAGTTATACTTACTTAAAAAGTGTCATTTTGCTATTAGATTTATTTATTTTTACGTTAACAATACTGGCACCTAATACTTTGACTATACAGTAGTTATTAAGTGTTCCTTTGTCAGGTAATCAAATATCGTATTTAAGTTACTTTCTACTGCAATTTAACTCTCTTATGTACTTGAAAATTACTGTTACTAGCGCTACTCTAAGTGAGGTGGTCTGACCTCTATTAAGGAATAAAAATGACACTCATATTTACACTGGTATTAATCGCGCTGCTTTGCACAGCGGTTTACCACAGAGCAAGTTGGAACACAGCAATTGGTGTTTCAGCTATAACATTATTAATCGGTACCTTTGCAGGTGCTTTTGGTTTAATTAGCTGGTTGATCTTTTTGATCATCGCGGTTCCTCTTTCTGTTACTGGCATTCGTCAGCAATATATTATAAAACCAATTTTTGCTACGTTTAAAAAAGTAACGCCAAGCATGTCTGATACTGAAAAGTCAGCTATTGATGCCGGTACAACGTGGTGGGAAGCCGACTTATTTTGCGGTAACCCAGATTGGAAAAAACTTCACCAATACCCAGTTCCTAAACTTACTATTGAAGAGCAAGCCTTTGTTGATGGCCCTGTTGAAGTAGTTTGTAGCATGTTGGACGATTGGGAAGCAACGCACGAACTAACCGACCTTCCTCAAGATGTATGGCAATATCTAAAAGATAATAAATTCTTTGCCATGATCATCAAAAAAGAATACGGCGGTTTAGAGTTTTCTGCATTTGCACAGTCATGTGTACTTCAAAAACTAACAAGTAAATCAACATTACTTTCGTCAATTGTTGGTGTACCGAACTCTTTAGGCCCAGGTGAATTATTACAACACTATGGTACAAAAGAGCAAAAAGATCATTACTTACCTCGCCTAGCGAGCGGTCAAGAAATTCCATGTTTTGCATTAACGTCGCCAGAAGCGGGTTCTGATGCAAGCTCAATTCCAGACTACGGTGTGGTGTGTAAAGGGCAATGGAATGGCGAAGAAGTTGTGGGTGTTAGTTTAACGTGGAACAAGCGTTACATTACACTTGCCCCAGTTGCTACGGTACTTGGTCTTGCGTTTAAATTACAAGATCCAGATGGCTTAATTGGCGATAATAAAGAGCCAGGCATTACATGTGCACTTATTCCAACGGATACTCCTGGAGTAGAAATTGGTCGAAGACACTTCCCACTAAACGTTCCATTTCAAAATGGTCCTACTCGCGGTAAAGACATTTTCGTACCACTTGATTATATTATTGGTGGTCCAGATATGGCTGGTCAAGGCTGGCGTATGCTGGTTGAATGTTTATCGGTTGGTCGCGCAATTACATTGCCGTCAAACTCTGCCGGTGGCATTAAAATGATTGCGATTGCGACAGGTGCTTATAGCCGAATTCGTCGCCAGTTCCGCTTACCGATTGGTAAAATGGAAGGTGTTGAAGAGTCGCTAGCTAAACTTGCGGGTTACGCTTACAGCTCTGATGCGGCGGTTAGTATGTCTACGGGTGCTGTTGATTTAGGCGAAAAACCATCGGTTGTTTCTGCCATTATTAAATACCACCTGACAGAGCAAATGCGCGATGCAACTATTCATGCAATGGATGTACTTGGCGGTAAGGGCATCATGCTTGGGCCAAATAACTATTTAGGTCGTGGCTATCAAGGTGCACCTATTGCCATTACCGTTGAAGGTGCAAACATCTTGACCCGTAATATGATTATTTATGGTCAAGGTGCTATTCGCTGTCATCCATTTGTACTTACCGAGCTAGGTGCGTGCGAAATTGAAGACCGCGAAGAAGCGCTTAATGTATTTGATAAAGCACTAATGGGTCATATTGGTTTTACCATGTCGAACCTAGTACGTACTAAGTGGCTTGCACTTACGGGCGCTCGCTTTACAAGTGTGCCATACAACGATGAAACAGCTGAGTTTTACCGTATAGCGTCACGCTTTAGTGCATCACTTGCTCTTATGTCAGACATTAGCATGGCAGTATTTGGTGGTTCACTAAAACGTAAAGAACGTATTTCAGCGCGTTTAGGTGACTTACTTAGTTACTTGTACTTAGTGTCTGCAACGCTTAAGCGTTACAACGACGAAGGCCGTAAAAAAGAAGATTTTGCCCTAGTAAAATGGAGTTGCCAAGATCACCTTTACCATTGCCAACGTGCACTTGCTGATTTAATTAATAACATGCCTTCGGCTCCACTACGCGCCGTATTAAAAGTATTGTTATTCCCGTTTGGTCGCCCGGTTCGTAAACCAACAGACCAACTTGAGCATAAACTTGCACAGCTACTACAAGTACCTAGCGAAACGCGTAACCGTTTAGCAAGCTACGTATACCTAACAAATGAGCCACTCAACCTTGTAGGTCGTCAAGAGCAAACGCTTAAAGACGTACTTGCTGTTGAGCCATTATTTGACCGTGTATGCAAGGAAAAAGGTCTTAAACTCCCATTCTTCCAGCTTGATAAAGTAGCGCAAATGGGTCTTGAAGCGGGCATTTTAAGTCAGGCTGAAGCCGATAAACTAGCTGCAGTTGAACAATCTCGTTTAGATGTAATTAACGTAGACGACTTTGACCCTGCTGATTTATTAGCAGGTAAAGCCGCACGTAACAGCGTAACTAAAAAGGAAGATGCGGCTTAATAATATAAGCTTAGTGTTAACCAAGTAACAAAAAACCAGCGCAAATTGCGCTGGTTTTTTATGGTTAATAATTAAATACAATCTAGTTATAGCAATTCGCTTTATTTAATAAATAACATGAGCAACCAGAGTGTATTTTTAATAATACCGTTTTTTCATGATGGTATTTTTACCGAGCCAGTTAGTTACTTACCTATTATAATAAAGTGTATCTATTAACCACCGCTTATTTGCATCTTTTTCAGCGCAAGCATTAAGCAAAATGAGTGGGCTGCAAATAATACTTACTTTACAAAATTTGACTCTCAGGCATTACCACTCTTTAATTATTTTAAGCTCGGCAATTATAGCTGTTTTTGATTTATTCTCTTTTATGTAACTAATCAGTTTATTGCTCATTGTTTGCAAGCTTTCTACGTTATATAACTTATTACTACTTATTTACAAATTACCAAAAAGGTTTCACCATCCAAAGTTATAATTGTATAACTTTGTGCTGCAATGCTATTTTTTATTGGTGTGTAGTTCTGGTTGGTTTATTTGAATCCGGTGCTTTATTTGTGGAGAGTTTGAAGTATCTACTTAATCACCTTCCTCTCTCCACTTCCACCGCAGCCATTCAATACGAGTGATAAAAAATTAAGCGAAATCATTTTTGCAAATTATTTTTTACCACTTTTGAGCTTCTATTTATTAACTATATAAATTTTGGGGTACTTTGGTAACGTTTAAATGAACGGTTATTTCTTCACGGTCATGGTACAAATGCTTAGCTTGCAACTCGTAATTAATACCTTGTTTTTCAAGTTCTTTTCTGATCATAGAAAGACATTCATAAACACTATCAAAACGTTTTTTCATAGGGAGTTTTAAGTTAAATATAAACTCTTTTGCATACGCATTTACCGCCCAATCAATCATTAGCGTAGTCACTTTGGTTGGTTTTTCCACCATATCGCACACTAACCATGTAATATTTCTTTTTTCAGGGCGATATTTAAAGCCATCGGCTCTAAAATGTTTAACCTGCCCTGTTTCCATTAAATCGTCGTTCATAGGCCCATTATCAATCGCACTTACAAACATACCACGGCGAACAAGTTGATAAGTCCAGCCTCCTGGGCAGGCACCTAAATCAACACTACGCATACCAGCTGCAACACGTGACTCGCGCTGTTGCTCAGGAATAAATACATTAAACGCTTCATCTAGTTTTAACGTTGAACGGCTCGGTGCGTCACTTGGCATACGAAGACGTAAAATACCCATAAAAAATGGAGAGTTATTAAAGCTGTATGAGTAACCCACATACGCGGTGTTGTTTGTTAAAAACATAACATGCATTACTGGACGATTTGCTTTTGGTTCTCGCAATACAGTATTTTGTTTTTCGAGGGCTTTTTTAAGTGGCGTTGAGATTTTTTTACAAAATGTTAAAAGCTCTTTACCTTCGTTTGTGTCAGGGGTTTCTACGCGTAGCTCTGAGCACAATGTAAAATCTTTTGCGGCATTTACAACTGCGCCAACTCGGTCTTCTACTGGCATATTTTCTAATAATGTACCGGCAAACCATTGGCGCGCAAACACCATACCTTTAAAATCAACTTTTTTGATTATTTCGTCGCTGTGATGCGCTTCAAAACACTCATAAACAACGTAACCCGTATTTGGTTTTGCTTTAACATAGCCTGCAAAACCTTGCTCCGCAGCGTGAAACGTTATTTCAGCAGCGGCATCGTTTTCAAAACCACTACGACAGTAAATCACAACACTAGACATATTAACCCTTAAAATCTTTAAAACTTAAATCGTGCAACTTGCACTAAAATAACAATCCAACCAATTATAAAGCACAATCCACCTAACGGGGTTATTGGACCAAGCCACTTCATACCTGTTAACGCGAGCAAATATAAACTACCACTAAAAAGGACAGTGCCTGCTATAAAAAAGCCACCAGCCCAACTGAGGTTAATGCCCCATTTTATTAAAACAGCAACCGCAATAAGCGCAAGTCCATGCATCATTTGATACTCTGCTGCCGTTTTAAAAACGCCTAGTGAATACTCTGATAATCGACTTTTTAACCCATGGGCTGCAAAGGCCCCAAGCATGACCGAAAGCATACAAAAAATACTGCCCGTCATTAAAAATAATTTAATCATTGGTTACCTTCTAAATTTAAATTCACACACTTTTTAATAAATTCAACTGCGCCAAGTGCAGCAGTCTCTCTATTTTGTTGTTCAGTAATACCGCTTTTTTTACGAGGCTTAAGTGAGTGGTCACCATCAGTTAACCATATATATTGAGGTTGTTTAGGCATAGGCAATGTTGCTAGCTCTTCTCGAGTACCAAATGTATCTCGCTCACCTTGCAGTACTAAAAATGGACAAACTATATCGGCAAAGTGATCTGTGCGTAGCTTTTCTGGTTTACCCGGAGGATGAAACGGATAACCAAAAGCCAGTACGCCTAAAACAGGATGCTCTGTTGAACAGGCAAGCATTGACGCCATTCGCCCTCCCATTGATTTACCGCCAATAAACAACGGTAAATTTGGTTGTGCCTGGCTAAGTACTTGCTCATAATAACTTAACAACTTTGGCGCCCGCTCTGGTGGTCTGCGTTTATTAGTTTGCTTAGCTATTTGCATGTATTCAAAATCAAATAAGCCAACATCAATACCTTGATCGCTTAAAAGGGTTGCCATATTTTGCATAAAATCGGAGTCGCTACCCGCCCCTGCTCCATGAGCAAAAATAAACTGGGCTATGGCTGGCTGCGTTTTACTTTTAAACCATTCCATCATATTAATACTCTTGCTCTTGTTCTACTAAACTCAGCATCCATTCTTTAAACGACACTATTTTACCCAGCTCAGTTTGCGACTCGCGAAGCACTAAATAATATGCATTTTTACTTTCTAAACTGTGATTAAAAGGAATAACTAATCGTCCGGCGTCTATATCAGGTTTAGCTAAAACACTATTACCAATTGCCACACCTTGACCATGAACTGCAGCTTGCAACACCATAGATGAGTGACTAAAAATAGGTCCTTGGTTTACTTGTACGTTACGCACACCAGCTGTTTTCATCCATGTTTTCCAGTTTTTACGAGTGGTATCGTGCAGTAAAGTGTGATGAATTAAATCACTTGGCTGATCAAGCGGTTTGGGACCTCCTAAAAGCATGGGACTACACAATGGCACTAAATACTCAGTGTGCAGTTTATAGGTTTGCACACCACTCCAATGACCACGTCCATAATAAATAGCGATATCTACGTCATCAGTTAATGAGTTTTCATCCTGATCTTGTGCTTTTATTCGCACATCAATCTCTGGATGTAATTCATTGAATAAACTCAAGCGTGGCACAAGCCATTGAATCGCAAAACTAGGCGTTAGGCTTACAGTCAACGAGCCCTTAGCACCACGCGCTAATAGCTTTTCTGTCGCGTCGATTAACTGCGTAAAAATCTCTTTAATATCGAGAAAGTAGCCTTGCCCTTCTTCAGTTAACAATAACGAGCGGTTTTTTCGTAAAAACAGCTTCAAGCCTAAATGCTCTTCAAGTGTTTTTATTTGATGACTTACAGCCGCTTGCGTTACATAAAGCTCTTCGGCAGCTTTTGTAAAACTTAAATGGCGCGCTGCAGCTTCAAAAGCCTTTAGTGCGTTTAATGGAGGTACTCGTCTTGACATGATAACCAAGCTTAGAATTAGTTTTTCTTATGCGGTGAATTATATACCTATGCTAAGAAAGAGTATATTTAAGGCGTAAAAAAAGCGACCTTAGTCGCTCTTTTACTGTTACCTAAGTATATAGGTAGTTAATTATAAGTCGTTTGCACTTGTATCAAGAGGTGCAAAGCTTTTGATTAAATCATCTACCGCTTTCATTTGCGATAGATAACCTTCTAATTTACTAAGTGCAAGTGCGCACGGACCGTCACATTTGGCTTCATTTGGATTAGGGTGCGCTTCAATGAATAAACCTGCAATACCTAATGCCATACCACTTCGAGCAAGTTCTGCTGCTTGTGCACGACGACCATCTGCTGAATCAGTACGACCACCAGGGCGTTGTAAAGCATGTGTTGCATCAAAAATAACAGGTGCCATTGCCTTCATGTCATCCATACCTAGCATATCGACAACAAGATTGTTGTAACCAAAGCTTGAACCACGCTCACACAAAGCAATATTATTATTACCCGCTTCATTAAATTTAGTAATGATATGGCGCATTTCGTGTGGAGCTAAAAACTGTGGTTTTTTTACATTAATAATTGCACCTGTTTTAGCCATTGCTACAACTAAATCAGTTTGACGTGCTAAAAAAGCAGGTAACTGTATTACGTCAACTACTTCAGCAACTGGCGCTGCTTGATGTGGTTCGTGTACATCGGTGATAAGTGGAATATTAAAAGTATTTTTAATCTCTTCAAATATTTTTAAACCTTCTTCCATTCCTGGTCCACGGTAAGAATTAATTGATGAGCGATTTGCTTTATCAAATGACGCTTTAAATACATAAGGAATATTTAATTTAGTTGTTACTTCTACGTAATGCTCTGCAACACGCATCGCTAAATCACGAGATTCTAATACGTTAATACCACCAAACAATACAAATGGTTTGTTGTTTGCCAGCTCAATCTCATTAATCTTAATAATTTGGTCTTTCATTTTAATTCCTTATGGTGCAACTGCTTGCATCATTAATCCACAAATATAGGCCATATAAGTACCTACGCCATAACCCAATACCGCAAGTAATACACCTACAGGCGCAAGCGATGGATGAAATGCTGATGCAACTACCGGAGCTGATGCAGCACCACCTACATTAGCTTGTGAGCCCACAGCCATATAAAACAATGGTGCTTTAATTAGTTTCGCCACTACTAACATTATACTTGCATGAACTAACATCCAAATTGCACCAACTAAAAATAACCCGGGGTTATTAAAAATAGCAGTTACATTCATGTGTAAACCAATCGATGCAACTAAAATATATAAAAAGCTAGAAGCCACTTTTGAAGCGCCAAAGGCCTCTATTTGCCTAACTTTAGTAAACGATAAACCTATACCTATTGTCGTTGATATTACAATCAGCCAGAAGAATTTACTGTTTAAGCTGTATTCTTTTGCCCACTCATAAGTGTTACCAAAGTAAGGTCCTAAAAAGTCAGCACAAAAGTGTGCTAAACCAGTAATACCAAATGCAATTGCAAGTAGCATCATGTAGTCGTTAAGTGTTGGAATTCGCGCATGTTCTGCATGATAAGCTTCTACACGCTTTTTTAAATCTTCAATTGCGCTGGTGTCGGCACCAGTAGCTGCATCAATTTTTTTATGATTAGCTGCCATTAATAATAGAACAGCCATCCAAATATTAGCGACTATTACATCAACAGTAATCATTACCGAGAATATATCGCCACCCACTTCAAACATTTCTTTCATTGATGCTTGATTAGCACCACCACCAATCCAGCTACCAGCAACCGTGGTCATACCACGCCAAACTGCATCAGGACCATGACCACCAACAATACTTGGATCAAATGCGCTAACAACTAAAATAGCTAACGGACCACCAATAACAATACCCAATGTGCCTACTAAAAACATAATGAGTGCTTTGGGTCCCAAGTTAATAATGGCTCTTAAATCAATACTAATTGTAAGAAGTATTAAACAGGCAGGTAATAAATAACGTGAGGCAACGTAATAAACATTAGATTTGTTACCATCAACAATCCCAAATGTATTCAATAACGATGGCAAAAAGTAACACAGCAATAAAGCAGGTACATATTTATAAAATGTTTTTAAAGCTGGTCGTTCACTGCTCGAGGTTTTAAAAATAAATCCTAAAATAACAGCAAGCAAACCTAGCACAACGGCATCATTAGTTATTAATGCACTTTGGGTTTCAACCATAATTATTCCTATTATTTTGGCACGTCAACATTTCAAATTAATCTTGAAAGTAAACGTACCTTAATGGTGAGTTTTATTATTATCTTCTAATTCTTCAATTTGATGCAGAATAATCTCAATAGCGGGATCATCCGGACATTCATCAACAAAAAACTGTAAATCATCACGTGCCATTTTAGGACAATCAAGTTGATTTAATAAGTAACCTCTGTCGCGTCTTTCGTACGGGTCGTCGCCAATTAACTCCATAAGCATTTCCACACAGGTCAAAGCATGACCAAATTTGCTTTCGCTGATAAAAGACCACTTTTGTTGTGCTAAAAATAGTTTATACACTTCATCATTAAAAATGAGTTCTAATGGCTCTTGTTCTTGACCGTCATCTTCATCAGCATTTTCAGGAATGATATACCAGCTTTGTTGACCAGTACTTGGCTCAATTACATACCCTTCCTCATCACTAATCGCCACATGCACAGCAATTTCACCTTGGTTTAGGCTCATACTGGCATCTAGCTTAGCGTGTTGTAAAAAGTGACAAAGTAATATGGCTAAAGTAGTTGGAGACCCGCTACGCATAGTTAACGTATAACTTAAACTATTTAGTTTATGCTCAGGTACTTTTAGGCTAGATGCACTAAATAACCAATTACTGTAAAAAGTATCTAACAATTGATCAAGGCACTCATGCTCATCACTCGCTTTTAAACAAAGCGCATCTATTTGCTGCTCAAAGTCAGTTAAAGTTTCAAAACTTGTCGTTAAGTCTATTTGAGGGTCCCATTTAGACTCTGCTTTTATACAACGATAAATAACCGGCGGCGTAAATTCGTCATAAGCATCATCAATATAAGATTCATCATGTTCATCAAACCCGAGGGTGGTCATCAATACTGCAACATTTTGAGAAAACGAAAGCGTAGTTTACCTAACTTTAAAGCTATATACCAATATAGAGGTGTTTTTGAATGTTTTCTGAGAGGGAGTCGTATTTGAGCTTTACAAAAGAATTATAAAACTCAAATAGTCAGATATTACTTACAATAAAAAAGCTGATTTAGACGTAGCTAAATAGCCTATAGCCAAAATAACAGCGGTATTAACTAAAATGTAAGCAACTTTAGCTGTCATTTTAGTTTGTCTGGCGCTTTTAGCCCCAATACCAATATATATAACTACTAATACTATTTTTTCTAATAGCCAATATTGTTCAAACGGGTTTATTTTAGCCATAAATATAAGCGTAAGTGCAGACACTAATAACAACGTATCTATACTGTGACTGCCAATCATTACCGCTTTATTTTTTGCTATTTTGCCACTACCCATTCGCGAAAATGCACGAACATAAAATAAAATAACACTTAACAAAGCTATTGCCATGTGTGAGTGTTTTACTGCTAAATAATCCATATGCCCCTATACTTCTGTTTTTTAAAATTAATCTGGAAAACGGGTAAGCACCGCTTCTAACTCATTAAGCTTATCGTTAAATATTTCTACAAGCTTAGGGTCGAAATGAGAGCCTTTCTGTTCATTAATTTCATCCACTACATTTTGTAATGTCCAAGGCTCTTTATAACAGCGTTTGTGGCGAAGTGCATCGTATACATCAGCTAATGCAACTATTCGTCCAAAAACATTGATATCTTCTCCTTTTAAGCCTTGCGGATAACCTGAACCATCCCATTTTTCATGATGTTCTTTAGCTATAATTGCACCCGTACTAACAATCTCATGCGGTGAGCCTTTTAAAATAGTATACCCTTTATCTGTATGGGTCTTCATTACTTCCCACTCTTGAGCATCTAACTTTGCT
This sequence comes from Pseudoalteromonas sp. Z9A5, assembly GCF_011378875.1. NCBI lineage: Bacteria > Pseudomonadati > Pseudomonadota > Gammaproteobacteria > Alteromonadales > Pseudoalteromonadaceae > Pseudoalteromonas > Pseudoalteromonas sp. Z9A5. The sequence continues at coordinate 9,659 of NZ_WTLC01000033.1, read as the reverse complement.
GGTTTGTTTAAAACCGCATCAGGAATGCCCACTTTACCTACATCATGTAATGGCGATGCTAATCGAATTAAATCTGCATCGTGTTTTGATAAACCGTACCCTTGTGCCAATATATGACAAATATGTGCAACACGTTTAACATGATTACCTGTTTCAGTAGAGCGCTGCTCTACTGCTTCACTTAACCTGTAAACTAACTCCTGCTGCGTGGCTTCGACTTCAGATTGTAATTGCACATTTTCAAACGCTAGTTGTACATTTTGTGAAAAAATCTCAATTAAATGACGCTGCGTATCTGTTAAGCTTTTTGGAATACCTGATATAAATAACATTGAGTTATGATTATATTCACTGCTGCAATAAGCAAAAAGATAATTATCTTTGTACACAATAGATTTATTGTTAAGTGCTTGTTCGCAAGCACTTAACTGATCTTCTTTTAGTACTTCTTCTAATTCTTTGCCTTCACATTGTTCAAAATCACCTGTGCCAGAGCAAACTATTAGTTTTTTATTATTATTTATCCCTGGGTTTTGAGCAACTAATGTAGTTGCATACATTGCTTGATCAGCAATGCCTAAAAGTGAAGATAACTGCAGCATAACACCTTCAATAAAACTCTCTATTGAATGCGCTGAGAAAATATCTCTTGATGCCTTAATTATTTTCTCTAACCCTTCTCGCGATTGTTCAATAGAAATAATATCGCGATATGAACGAAGGCTCGACATAATAACTGTAAATAGCTTTTGTGCGGTTAATTCGGTTTTAGATTTATAATCATTAATATCGTAATTAACAATAACTTGACGCTCAGGAGCTTGTCCTGGTTGACCCGTTCTTAAAATAATACGGATATGATTATTTTGAGCCGTTTCACGAATATATTTAGCAACTTGCAAACCTGCGTCGTCAGTTTCCATAACAACATCAAGCAATACAATTGCGGCATCAGTATGCTCATCAATTAACTGTTTTGCTTCTGCACCAGAATAAGCGCTTATAAACTCTAAACGCTTATTCTGAAACTCAAAATCGCTCAATGCTAGCTTTGTAACAGCATGAACTTCAGGCTCGTCATCAACGATTAATACTTTCCATGTGCCTTGTTCTATATCGCTAACTACTTCTTCTGGCTCATCTGAAAATAAAAAATCACCCATCATAATAAAAATTCCTTCATGGCATTATTTAACGCACGAGCAGGCAATTGTTATTATCTAAGGCCACTGTGCAAGTGTTACGCGGTCATTGTTACCAAGGTCTTTCACTGTTTTAATATTTACAAACGCCATTTTTTCAAAAAAATAACGAACAGCTTCGCCTTGCTCAAAACCATGTTCTATTAAAAGATAGCCACTAGATAGCAAATAGTCACGCGATTGTGTAATTATTTGTTTTATATCAGACATTCCTGCATCATCTGCTACTAATGCTGATAATGGCTCATACCTAACATCCCCCTGAACAAGGTGTATATCATCTTGCTTAATATAAGGAGGGTTAGTTACAATTAAATTAAATTTTTCGCCTAGTAAAGCGCTAAACCAGTCACTTTGCTTAACGTGTACATTATTAATACCTAAGCGTTGTTGATTCCGCATTGCTAAATTTACTGCATTACTGACTCTGTCTACAGCTGTAATTTGCCAATTTGGCATTTCACTTCCAAGCGCTAAGGCAATTGCACCGGTGCCAGTGCCTAAATCAAGTACTTTTGCTGTAGCAGGTACAGCCATTTCAAGTGCTTGCTCTACCAATGTTTCAGTATCTGGTCGAGGTATTAAAGTTGTTGCATTAACTTCGAGTAATAAACTCCAAAATTCACGCTGCCCAGTAATATGCGCAACGGGTTCGCCATTTAAACGCCTTTGACAAAACAGTTCAAATTGCTGTTGCTGCTCAGCGTTAAGCTCATGCTCTGGCCAAGTAAAAAGGTAACTGCGTGGTTTTTGAAGAATATGTAGAAGCAAAACTTGTGCGTCTAATTTAGCACTTTCGCTGCTTGAAGCTAATAAATTAGCTCCTGCAGCAATTGCTTGTTCAAGAGTGTGGCTCACGACTACTCGTCGCCCATAGCCGCTAATAAGTCAGCTTGATGCTCTTGCATTAATGGATCGATCACACAGCTTAAATCACCCGCTACTACTTCGTTTAAACGATAAAGTGTCAGGTTAATACGGTGATCGGTAATACGACCTTGAGGATAGTTATAAGTACGAATACGCTCAGAACGGTCACCACTACCTACTAAATCACGACGCTCAGAAGCCTCTGCTTCATGGCGTTTTTCATCTTCAGCTTGTTGCAGTCGAGCTGCAAGTACTGACATCGCTTTAGCACGGTTTTTATGCTGTGAACGTTGATCCTGACACTCAACCACAACACCGGTAGGTATATGTGTAAGTCGAATAGCAGAGTCTGTTTTATTAACGTGCTGACCACCTGCGCCTGATGCACGAAATGTATCAACCTTTAAATCTGCAGTATTAATTTGTATCGCTTCTGCTTCTGGTACTTCTGCCATTACCGCAACGGTACAAGCAGAGGTATGAACACGCCCCTGTGACTCAGTTTCTGGCACACGTTGTACGCGGTGTACGCCTGATTCAAACTTTAATTGCCCGTAAACACCTTCGCCACTAATATTCGCAATCACTTCTTTGTAACCACCGTGCTCACCTTCATTGGTGCTCACAACTTCTACTTTCCATTTTTTAGTTTCTGCGTAACGGCTGTACATACGAAATAAATCGCCGGCAAAAATCGCCGCTTCATCGCCGCCCGTTCCAGCACGAACTTCAACAAACACGTTATTGTTATCGCGTGGATCTTTTGGCAACATCAATACTTGAATTTGATCTTCAATTGCTAGAATTTGTGCTTTAGCTTCTTTGTATTCTTCTTGCGCCATTTCACGCATTTCAGGATCCGAATCTTTAAGCATCTCTTCTGCACTGGCTAAATCATCTTGCGTTTCTTTATAAACTAAAAACGTTTTTACAATCTCTTCAAGCTCAGAATATTCTTTTGAAAGCCCACGAAAACGATTTTGATCACTAATGACCGACGGGTCACTTAGCAGCGCTTGTACTTCTTCGTAGCGTTCTACTAAGGTTTCTAATTTATTATAAACAGACTCTTTCATTTAACGGTTATTCCTGATCAATACCTAACATTTTTTTCAACTGGTTTAGCTGCGCCACTTCACCTTTTTTCGCTGCATCTTGTATAGCACGTGTAGGCGCGTGCATTAAGCGATTGGTTAATTTATTGGCCAACTCTAAAATTACTTTTTCTGCATCTTTACCACTAGAGAGTTGGCTAACCGCCTTCTCTACTAATTCAGACTTTATTGTTTGTACATCATTTCGATAATGGCGGATTAAATCTACCGAATCGAGTGAACGCATCCACATTGCAAATTCTTTAGTGCGTTCAATTATAATAATTTGTGCTTGTTCAGCAGCTTGCTCTCGCGCTGCCATATTTTCGCTTACAATAGTTTGTAAGTCATCAACTGAATATAAATAGGCTGCATCGAGCTCGCCTACTTGGCTTTCTATATCGCGTGGTACAGCGATATCTATAAACAACATCGGTTTATTTCTACGCTGTTTGAGAGCCTGTTCAACCACACCCTTACCTATAATAGGAAGCGTACTGGCTGTAGAACTAATCACTATATCGGCTTCATGTAAACGCTCTGGCAACTGTGCAAGCGCAATCACATCTGCCGACACTTCATCAGCAAGGCTGCGCGCACGTTCAATTGTTCTATTAGCTACCGTTATTTTTTTAGGCTCATTTTGATATAAATGCTTAGCTACCAGCTCAATGGTCTCGCCTGCACCAATTAATAACACATTGGTCTGATCAAGCTTGCCATAAATATGTTTTGCTAAATTAACTGCCGCAAACGCGACCGACACAGCACTTGCACCAATGTTTGTTTCGGTTCTGACTTCTTTTGCAACCGAAAAAGTTTTTTGAAATAACCGATCAAACGTAACACCAATGGCATCATGTGTTTTAGCACTATTATAAGCTTGCTTTATTTGCCCTAATATTTGTGGTTCACCTAATACTAAAGAATCCAAACCACAGGCAACACGCATTAAATGATTTATTGCATCATTACCTTCGTAACAATAAATATTGCTACTCAGTTCTTGTTCATCTAAACCATGGAAACTGGCTAACCAATGCAACAGTGTTTGGGATTTTTGCTGAGCAAGGCTACAATAGATTTCGGTTCGATTACAGGTAGAAACGATCACCGCTTCACTAAACGCAGCGTGACCACTTAATTGTTGCAACGCCTCTGATATTTGCTCAGGCGAAAAAGCCACTTTTTCACGTAAGTCTACGGATGCGGTTTTGTGATTTATACCAAGTGCTATTATGGTCATATTTGCCAAATATTGCTGAGCCCTACTTTAAAGGCGGCAATTTTACCAAAAATCAGCGGAATATGGAAAGTAAGGAACGACATTTGATTCGACAATATTTAATTTTATTTACCTTTTTTTTATTTTTAGGTGGTTGCACGCAACAAACAAACAAAATAACAACAACTTACGATGATTGGAAACCTCGCCTTGCAGCTCAAAAAACTTGGCAAGTAGAAGGAAAACTTGCTTTTATAAGCCCTGATGAGCGCCAATCTGCAAATTTAAATTGGCAACAAAGGGAAAATAGTAACAATTTAGTACTGACTACTTTTATTGGTACGCGCATTTTGTCGCTTAAACAAACCGAAAAAGGTGCTGAGCTAGAATTTGATGGCGAAGAGTATTTTGATACTGATGCTGCGCGACTTCTTAAACGTTTAACTGGTTTTACTTTACCTGTAAATAATGCCGATAGTTGGTTAAAAGGTACTATTGACGATCAAAGCTTAATAGTTGATCAACTCGGTCGCGCTAAACAAGTACTTTGGTTTGATAACACCGGTAAAAAATGGCAAATAGATTACAGTGCATATATGCAAACTAAAGGTTATTGGGTTCCAACCAAACTAACGCTCAAACACCAAAGCATTAGAATCAAAATTCAACTCTATGACTGGCAATTTAATTAATATGAATACCAAAACGTCTTTTTCTTTAATTGCTCCGGCAAAACTCAACTTATTTTTACACATTAACGGGCGTCGTGAAGATGGCTATCATGAGCTAGAAACTTTATTTACTTTTTTGAATTTTGGAGATGAACTTAGTTTTGAACTAGTGCACACATCCACAATTTCAGTAGAGGGTGATACTAAAGATATCCCTTTAATAGACAACCTCATCTATAAAGCTGCCTTATTATTACAAACTAAGAGCAAAACGGAGCTTGGTGTAAAAATAAATTTAATTAAACGCCTACCAATGGGAGGCGGTGTTGGAGGTGGTTCATCAGATGCCGCAACTACATTATTAGCGCTCAATAAACTTTGGAAAACACAGTTAAGTTTGGATGAACTTGCTCATTTAGGCTTACAATTAGGAGCAGATGTTCCCGTGTTCATACATGGTCAAAGCGCCATAGCACACGGCATTGGCGAAAAACTGCACCAAGTAGAACTAGAACAAAAATGGTACTGTGTAGTACATCCAAATCAGCATGTAAGTACCGCTAAAATATTTACTCATCCTGAGCTAAAACGTGACACACCTAAAATATTAGGCGACTGGAAACAGCATATTTTGACTAATGATTGTGAGCCTTTAGTTAAAAAGCTTTGTCCCGAGGTTGAAAAAACCCTCCAGTGGTTGCTAAAATACGCCCCGTCGAAGATGACCGGAACAGGTTCATGTTGTTTTGTAGAATTTGCTAGTCAAGTTCAAGCACAAGATGTACTTGCTAACCTCCCCCATACTTGGCAGGGATTTATCGCCTCAAGCGTTAATGTCTCCCCTGCTCATACGGAGTTAGCCGCTATATTCGATCAATGAAGTAACGTAAAAGTAATCATAAGTTAACCCGCAGTGGTATTTATCATTGCCCGTTAGTCCAAAATTTCAGTGCCTGAGGAACCCAACCGTGCCTGACATGAAGCTCTTCGCTGGTAACGCAACACCTGAGTTAGCTCAAAAAGTTGCAAAACGTTTATATATTGAATTAGGCGATGCTGTTGTAGGCCGTTTTAGTGACGGTGAGATCAGTGTTCAAATAAATGAAAATGTTCGTGGCTCGGATGTTTTTATATTGCAATCAACCTGTGCCCCTACAAACGATAACTTAATGGAACTTATCGTTATGGTTGATGCTTTACGTCGTGCATCTGCAGGTCGTATTACTGCCGTTATTCCTTATTTCGGTTATGCCCGTCAAGATCGTCGTGTACGTTCTGCCCGTGTACCAATTACTGCTAAAGTTGTTGCTGACTTCCTATCAAGCGTAGGTGTTGACCGTGTACTTACGGTTGATTTACACGCTGAGCAAATTCAAGGCTTCTTTGATGTACCAGTAGATAACGTATTTGGCAGCCCTGTATTACTTGAAGATATGAAAGCCCGTCATTTTGATGACGTTGTTGTTGTATCTCCTGATATTGGTGGTGTTGTACGTGCTCGTGCTATAGCAAAACTATTAAACGATACCGATTTAGCTATTATTGATAAACGTCGCCCACAAGCAAACGTTTCTCAAGTAATGCATATTATTGGTGATGTTGAAGGTCGTGATTGTATTATCGTAGATGATATGATTGATACCGGTGGTACATTGTGTAAAGCTGCTGAAGCACTTAAAGAACATGGCGCAAAGCGTGTATTTGCTTACGCTACGCATCCTATTCTTTCTGGTAAAGCTGCAGAAAACTTACGTAATTCAGTAATTGACGAAGTGATTGTAACTGACTCAATACCTCTATCTGAAGAACTTAAAGCGCTTGATATAGTTAAAGTACTTACTCTTGCAGATATGCTAGCAGAGACTATTCGTCGTATTAGTAACGAAGAATCTATTTCAGCGATGTTCGAACACTAAAATCAAACATTTCTGAATATAAAAGCGCCTTTTGGCGCTTTTTTTGTAAGCGATGTATATTTTACAAGTACGCGGTGGTATGATAGCGCGCCTTTTGGCTGGGGTCCTTGGTCGCAAAGGCCCTACACTTATAATTATTGGAGACATCATGTCTAACAAAACTTACACTTATAACGCTGAACTTCGCGTAGAAACTGGTACTGGTGCGAGCCGCCGCCTACGTCGCGAAGACAAAGTACCTGCAATCCTTTACGGAGCAGATAAAGAAGCTCTATCTCTTACTTTTGCTCATAAAGATATGATCAAAGCGCAAGAAGATGAAGGTTTTTACACTCACATCATTACACTAAACATAGGCGGCGAGTCTGTTGAAGCTATCTTAAAAGATATTCAACGTCACCCATTCAAGCCTAAGCTTACTCACCTTGATTTCCAACGTGTAGATGCTACTCATACATTCCAAACTAAAGTTCCTCTTCACTTCATCGGTGAAGATATCGTGACAAAACTAGGTGCAACTGTTGTTCACCAGTTAACTGAAGTTGAAATTTCATGTCTTCCAAAAGCACTTCCAGAATTTATCGAAGTTGATGTGTCTAACTTTGTAGTTGGCGATTCGGTTCATATTTCTGACCTTACTTTCCCTAAAGGCGTTAGCTCTGTAGATTTAGGTAAAGGCGAAGGCCATGATCAGTCTATCCTGACTATCAAAGCAAACAAAGCAGCTCCAACTGAAGACGACGCTTCAGACGCTGCAGAATAATATTTAAGGTCTCGCAACCTTGAATTCTATTCAAATGCTTGTGGGTCTGGCTAATCCAGGCCCCGAATACGCAAACACACGTCACAATGCAGGTGCTTGGTTCATCGAGCAAATCGCTGCACGCTACAACTGCACTCTAAAATACGATCCTAAATATCACGGCCTTACAGGTAAAGTGATCATTCAAGGCCAAGAATTCAAATTATTGATCCCCACTACTTACATGAATTTAAGTGGTAAAGCGGTCAGTAGTTTAGCTAATTTTTTCAAAATCCCAGTGGAAGACATTTTAGTTGCCCATGATGAGTTGGATTTAGACCCAGGCGTTGCCAAATTAAAAAAAGGCGGCGGGCATGGCGGTCATAATGGTTTAAAAGACATTATTGCAAAAATGGCAAATCAAAAAGACTTTATGCGTTTACGTATAGGTGTAGGTCATCCAGGGCATCGTGAAATGGTCACCGGTTGGGTGCTTGGTAAAGCAGCCAAAGACGATCAAGAAAAAATGGATGCCGCTGTTGATGAAGCAGTTCGTTGTATGGAAATACTTGCAAAAGATGGTGTGTTAAAAGCACAAAACAGACTACATTCGTTTAAACCCTAGTAACTTGGGTCCAAGTACACCGTTTAAACGAATTCTAAACTAAGGTATCTTACTATGGGTTTTAAATGTGGCATCGTTGGCTTGCCTAACGTGGGTAAATCGACGCTTTTCAATGCATTAACCAAAGCGGGTATTGAAGCCGCTAACTTTCCTTTTTGTACCATAGAGCCTAATACAGGTGTGGTGCCTGTGCCAGATCCTCGCTTAGACGAGCTCGCTAAAATTGTAAATCCGCAACGCATCCTTACAACAAGTATGGAATTTGTGGATATTGCAGGTTTAGTAAAAGGCGCATCTAAAGGTGAAGGTCTTGGTAATCAGTTTTTAGCTAACATTCGCGAAACTGATGCTATTGGTCACGTAGTTCGCTGTTTTGAAGACGAAAACATCATTCACGTAGCGGGTACAATTGACCCTGCAGACGATATTGACGTAATTAACACCGAGTTAGTACTTTCTGATATGGATAGTGCTGAAAAAGCTCTTTTCCGTAACGCGAAAAAAGCAAAAGGTGGCGATAAAGACGCTAAAGAGCAAAATGCCGTACTTGAAAAAGTAAAAGTGCATCTTGATGAAGGCTTAACTTTACGTTCTTTAGATTTAACTAAAGAAGAAAAAGCAGCTATCAGCTCTGTTAACTTCTTAACTATCAAACCAACTATGTATATTGCTAACGTTGCAGAAGATGGCTTTGAAAATAACCCTTACCTTGACCGCGTACGTGCTATTGCCGCAGCAGAAGATGCTATTGTAGTACCCGTATGTGCCGCTATTGAATCTGAGCTTTCTGAACTAGATGAAGAAGACAAGCTTGAATTTATGGCTGATCTTGGTTTAGAAGAGCCGGGTCTTAACCTTGTTATTCGTGGTGGTTATGAATTACTGCAATTACAAACATACTTTACAGCTGGCGTAAAAGAAGTACGTGCATGGACAATCCCTGTAGGTGCAACAGCACCGCAAGCCGCAGGTAAAATCCATACAGACTTCGAGCGTGGCTTTATTCGTGCGCAAACTATCGCTTTTGACGACTTCGTTGCCTTTAAAGGTGAGAGTGGCGCAAAAGAAGCAGGTAAAATGCGTCAAGAAGGTAAAGAGTACATTGTTAAAGATGGCGATGTAATGAACTTCCTGTTCAACGTATAAGTACAAATTAAACCAATTTAGATTGGAATAATTTTTAAAGGCTCGTTTTTACGAGCCTTTTTTGTATTTAAGCATTATTCATAGGTTGGATCTTAAGGAATAAAACTTGAAAACATGCTCTGAATTTGATCTGATAGTAATCGCCAAACCACTATCTATCCCAAAAGC
>NZ_WTLC01000032.1:0-57918 GCF_011378875.1 Pseudoalteromonas sp. Z9A5 | reverse complement strand
ATTATCATTCCATGCTCGCTTTAGCATTTACTATGATGTGGCTACCAATGTGGGCTGATTAATATATATACTACAAAGATCAACAGCCCCTAGTATCTATGTCTACACTTACCGCCAAAGTGTACGCCACAGATGCTGTATGGCCTTCAAAAACCACTTACAAATATGCAAACGTAAATGGTAAAAAAATATTTTATCGAGAAGCAGGCAAGCAACATGAGCAAACAATTGTACTTTTACATGGTTATCCGTCGTCATCACATAGCTACCGTGAGCTTATTCCGCTTTTATCTGGGCGTTATCATGTGATAGCACCTGATTATTTAGGCTCAGGTTATAGCGACCGCCCAAACCCAGAAACTCAAAAATATACTTTTGAATTACTAGCTCAATACGTTGAAGGGTTACTCACAACGCTTAAAGTAAAGCGCTACAGCCTATATATACAAGACTTTGGGGCGCCCGTAGGCTTTAGAATGCTGTTAAATAATCCTAATAAACTTGATGCACTTATTGTACAAAATGGTAATGCGTATTTAGAGGGGCTAACCCTACCGAGGCAAGCATTTTTTAAAGCCGCGAATGAAGATAGTTCGAAAGCTCAGCAAGATAAAATTTATTCGTTCACGTCTGAACAAACCATTATTAATAAGCAGTATTTACGAGACGTACAAAGTAACCCAGAAGTGATGAGCCCAGATAGCTGGACGCACGATCTTCACTTTTTACAAACCAAAGCCGATAGAGTAATTCAAGTGCAATTGCTACAAGATTACTACAACAACCTTCTCGACTATCCAAAGTGGCAAGCTTATTTACGCAAGTACCAACCACCAACGTTAATTGTATGGGGTAAAAACGACCCAGCATTCATAGCCGAAGGCGCTAAAGCATACTTAAAAGATGTACCGAACGCTGAACTCTATTTACTCGATTCAGGGCACTTTAGCGTTGAAGAAAAACCAGTAGAAATTGCAAAGTACATTATCGACTTTATGAATAAGCTAGCTCAATAGTAAGCCTTTTATTTTGGTTTAGTATTTATAGCGAACATAAAAAAACGCTGAGGGTATAAACCATCAGCGCTTTATTAAGCTCAAGCTAAATCCACAAAAATCACATTTAATATGGATAAGTTATACTTTTATGTATTTAACCTTCTTCTTCAATAAGCGACTCTAGTAGGTCGTGTATTTCAGCTTTAAGCTCTTTGTCTTCAATTTTATTGGCGCTGACTTTAGCATTTTGAAGGTTTTTAATAGCTTCATCTTTTTGGCCAAGCTCAAGCTGTAATGTAGCCATTGAAAAAGAAACCGACGACATGTGATCTTTGTTATTAATCGCAATCGACTTTTCTAATGCTTTTTCGTAAGTAGTAATTGCCTCTTCTAACTCTTCGGTAAAATCAGCTAAAGTTTCCCATTGTACAGGGTGATCTTTTGAGGTGTTTTCGTTTTCAATACAAATAGCTTTTAATTGAGCAAATAACGACTCAAACTTTTCACGGTTATTTTTGTTAGCCGCCGCCATTAAATCTTCTGCTAGATCATGTACCGCTTTATATACTTTTGTATTCATCATCACTGGTTATCCTTTAATGCAGCTAAACTCATTTACTCACTCAATTTAGCTAAAATGTATCATTACAGTCATTATAAAACGTATTTAAACAACTGATTTATTTAATTTGGTGTATAGCGTAATAATACATTAATAATGAACATCGCGTAGGCGTTAAACACTCTGAGATTAAACTTTATCGCAATTACTCTTGGTAAACTTACACGCTGAATAAACTTGCAACCCAATCCAACGTAAAAATGGTCGTAAAGACTTTAAGTGCAATGACAACTAAAAATAATAGGATGATTGCCGCTTTGGCTTTGCTACTTTTAAGATTGTTCCAATACAATAGCTTTGCATTAAATTCTGTTTTTAACTTAGTGACAGCCTCCTTCATAATAACGCCCTGCTTAGGTATCTGCGCTCAGCAACATTTAACAATCACACAGTTGCTCAAGCGGGGTTTGTAATATTTTTCGCTACCTTTAGAGTAAACCATTAAATAAAGCCTGTACTATATAAAATGTAACAAAGGGTTTTAACTTAAGTTATTGTATCTAACTATTGTTTACACACCCAAAAATTAAAGGATGGGTAAATTCAGTAGAGCGTTAATAATAAATTTGGTGCTACACTAATAACTAACTTAAACTCGTTAACAGCCAACCAAATTAGCAAATTATGAAAGAATGCAACCAGTGTGGTAAATGCTGTATTAAATATGGCGGCGGCGATTTAAGCGCAACGAAAGAGGAAATAGATTTATGGGAGCTCTTTAACCCCGAAATTTATGAATACGTTAAAAACAACGAAATTTGGTTTGACCCAAAAACAGGCTTAAGACTTCAAGTGTGCCCATTTTTAGAAATTGCGCCTAAAAAAGATCCTCTCGCTAAAAATATGTATACCTGCAGTATTTACCTCGACCGCCCAGAGGACTGTCGCCACTACCCAAGCCTCATTCCTGAAATGATCAGAGACGAATGCGAAATGATTGAACCTATCGACATAAAAAATCAAACCAGGGCTCAACATAAACTAGATATACTTATGATTGATAGTCGGTAACTCTCTTTTAAACTGCAACAGGTTATTGGTTATTGGTTATTTTTAAATAAGAGTAAACGTGTATACCAACAACCTATAGCCACAACAATAGAGCCAAAGAAAATTACAAATAAGGGTATTATAGGCTCATTCCATCCCATTGGAATAATTATAATAAATGGAGTTACACTCGCTAAAAGAACCATAGGTAAATTAAAAACATTAAATTTTTTTAATAAAATTGATATTGGTACCCCATAAACAAGTAGTGCGGGATAAACATAAAATAAGCTTCCGCCAACCATTAAGGCATCTGTTTTCTTTTCGGCCAATAGCACAAGTAAATATAATACACATAAAGATCAATCACTAATGCATACGAATTATGCCATCTATTTTTAAAATTTAATAAGACTTCTGTGATAATTAAAGATTGTCTATGAATTTAAAAAGCGGACGAATAACAACTAAGGCCACTAATAATTAGTGACCTTGCTTTTTATATCATAACAAATAGTTAGTTTTTTAAATTAAATATCATCACTGTACTCAAACGCTTGGAGCGTCACGCTGCTAACAAATCCGCCATCATCAGGATATGTAACTAATATTGTATTATTGGTTTTTAACAGCTCGTTTGGTACTTCGATTTCTAGCATACTAAATACTTGTGGGCGAAATACTTGCTCATCACCGGCATAATCGGTTGGTACAGTAACTAAAGTGTCATTTACTTTAACGATAGGTTGTTGAGCTAAATCATGCTCTCTACCAAAACTTAAACGCAATATACCTTTACCATATTCACTTATTTTTACATCGTTAATGTTAAATTTAAGCGCTGTATTGGCTTTAATTGCCTGTTTGTAGGTTGTTGCATAGTATTTATGCTCGTCAGACTCAGCAATAATTTTTATATTGTCGCTGAACGTATATTCAATAATTACTGTGGCTTCTGCGCCTATGTTAATGCTTTTTGGTAACTCATTTTTTACACCAATATTTTGTGATGTTGTTGTAAGTGTTGGCTCACCATTAGCAAAGTGCAAGTGCTTAATTTTAATGTTATTAATCGGATTGCTTGGTAGCTCTGTTAAATTTAGCAAGGCGCTATTAGCACTTGTTTCTAAATTACTGATAATTACATATGCTTTGTTATTGTTTACATAACTATCTACTAGTAAGTCGGCTTCGTTTGATTCAGTATTAACACGTGTGCCATTTACATCTGACCACAATTGATAAAATTTAATAATGTCGGTGAATACATATTCATCGCCTGTTTCACCTGTTTTTTCGTCATTGTGGCGTAGTAAGCGCCAAGCATAATCGCGTCCCTCATTACCACTCCACTCTGCTTTTGCTAAACTAAATGGAATGGCTTTAAGTATGAGATTCGGTTTAGCCATAAATTGCATCATCATAGGGCTAAACGATTTCATAGTTTGCCAGTCATTTATTGCAGTCCATGGCGTTGCTTCTGTTTTATGGTCACGCCCGCCGTATTCCGAAATCATGAAAGGTTTTACCTTACCTAGTTTAAGCTTTTCGTATTGCTCCATCATATCCATAGTGGCTTCTATACGGGCTCCTTTAAAGTTAGCAACGCCTTTATCGCGGTTTAAGTAGCCAAAGTCATAAAGGTGAATCGAAAAATAATCCATGTATTCACCGCTGGTATCTAAAAATAGCTTCATTCGCTCATCCCAACGATTGAAATTGTTATCGTCAAACCATGGAAAGGCAGTGGTGTACCCACCAATCTTAATACTTGTATTAACTTTTCGTATGCCTTGGGCTACTTCGTTATGAAAAATAAATGTATCGATAGGCTTACCGTGATGTACATCAACAAGTTCGTAAAGTGGCTCATTAAGTATTTCAAGGTATTGTGGGCGTGCTGGGCCTTTGTTCGGTCCTTGGTTGTCATTTCGATAAAATTCATTTACAAAATGTCCCATGTATTGACCCACGGCATCGGTATTAGCAAAGCTCCATTCGCCTTTGCCTTTATGATTACCAATCCAAAACTGATTAATTTGCCCGCCTATCATTACATGGGCTCTATTGTCGTATTTATGAAGCTTCGACAACGTTTTACCATAATAATCTTCGCGAGCAGTTTTGCCATAAGCAGCGATACTCTCAGGGCTTGCGTACCCTAGATTATTTGGGTTTTGCTCAACTTGAGTCGCGTAATACGGCATAGAACCGTTATCACGACCAAAGTACACATCAAGGTCGTTAAGTAAGTAGTCGAGCTTATCTTCTTCCCCCTTCCAATCGGTTGTTGTTAGCATCGAGTGCATAACAATATATTTGCTTCTATCAAAGGTTGATAGGCCGTCAATACTTCGCTTTACGTTTAAATTTACGGATACTTCTGGCTGTGCGACTAAATTGCTTGATGCAGTACATGCAAATGCAATTAAAAGTGAGCTAATGACTTTCATGGGTTATTTCCTTATTTTAATTGTGTGTGAGTTTTGCTTTCTAATTGAGCAAAAAAGATCATAGTTTTAGCTACATGTTCGTGCCAATACTCCCAGCAATGGGTGCCTGCAAAAATATCGAACGTATGAGGAACATTTTTATCAACTAGCTTTTTTGCAAGCGCAGTATTAGCACTAAAAAGTACATCGTCTTTTCCGCAATCAAATCGCAGTGGCGGTAATGTCTTTTTATTCGCGCTCAATGTTTTAAACACGTCGCCTTTGTACTTATCAGTGGTTTTTTTTAGTGGCTTTAGAGTGTGTTCATCAACAAAGTGATTAAAGTCGTCAAGCTCAGTAATTGATGAATGCGCTGATATACCGCTAAAAATAGTTGGATGCTTTGCACCTAAACATAATGCTCCATACCCTCCCATTGAAAGGCCCGTAATATAAATATTTGATGAGCTCGAGCACATTGGTTGAGTTTGAATAACAGCGCTAATCACATCATCAACTATCCATGCTTCATAATCTGCATTTTTAAGTGGCAAATACCCGCTGCCCTCGGCGTGCGCGCCATCTGATGGCATCACTAATACAAACTCGTTAAGGCCACTGCTACGAAGCTGCTGATACACTTTATGTACGCCCCCTAGCTGGCTCCACACCCAGTGGCTACCATACACACCATGCAGTAATACAATTATAGGTACATTTTTATTACTGGTTGCTTCTTGGTAAATGCTTATATCACCTCGCCCTTTTAAGTGGCTGCTATACGCGGTTAGCGTTACAAAGTTATCAGCGGTGTAGCTGCTATTTGATATTTCTAAACGATGAATTGCCATTTTATACTCCTTTAATCATCAAACACGACGACACCTTTAGCGATACGCCCTGCTAGCATGTCGTCAAAGCCTGTTTGTAACTCATCTAACGAGTAAGTTTTTGTGACTAGCTCATCGAGCTTGAGCTTTTTTGCGTCATAAAGGTCTAGTATTTGAGCAAAGTCGCGCTTAGGATTACATTGCCCGTAGAGCGGATTTATATAAATTTTATCCCACTCAAATAGTTCGCAATCAAAATCTATTTTTTGCTCAATGCCACTCACTTGTACCGCAACTCCCGCGCTGCGTATTAATGCTAATGGCGCTGAACCAAGTGCCGGCACTGCTGTACACTCAAAGGCATAATCGGCTCCGCGACTATTTGTTAGCGCTTTAACTTCGTTTATCATGTGAACTAAATCAGGGTCATACTTTTTAGCAAGTACGGTATGTGTAGCACCAAATGCTTTAGCTTGTGTTAATCGCTCCGGTGACAAATCAATTGCTATTATTTTAGCGGCGCCTGAAATTGCAGCCCCTTGTATTGCATTTAGTCCTACGCCTCCACAGCCTAATACGGCCACTGAAGAACCTGCTTTTACTTTAGCTGCATTAACTACTGATCCGTAACCGGTCATTACGCCGCAACCAACAATACTTGCACTTGGAAAAGGAATGTCACTGTGTATTTTTATAACTGCAGCAGCCTTAACGACGGTGTATTCGCTCATCGTACCTAAATGAAATGAGCGCTCTAAGCTATTGCCATTATGCTCACACGCTTGTTTACCTGCGTGTCCGCATAAACCATTGCCAGTTACGGGGCTATTTACTTCACAAATGTGTAAATTACCCTCTTGGCACTGGAAACACTCACCACACGGAATTGCCCAATTTAGTATTACTTTATCGCCGATAGTAAATTCCGTTATACCTTCGCCCAACTCAACAACGGTTCCTGCGCCTTCATGACCAATGATAAATTTTTTATTCCACGTTTTAATTGAATCCCAATCTGTATGACAAATACCTGAGGCTTTTATTTTAATTTTTACTTCGCCAGCACTTGGTTTTCCGACATTAACGGTATCGAAGAAAAAACCGCCTTTTCCATCTGCAATTGCAGCTTTTGCCTTGTACATGTAGACTCCTAAGTCTCTAAATATAAGTATTATGTTATGAAGCAACCGACAATTTACTGTGAACCGTTTTGTATAAAAGACGGTTACGATTTCGAAATTCATCATGTAAGTTATCTTCAGCACGATAGCTATTCATGTTTTATGCACTTTCATCAGGTGCATGAATTTATATTTTTTGAACAAATTGACGGCACTTATTTTTATCATCAAGGTGAATCGATTCTTTCTGATTTTGAGGCCGTTTTTACACCCGCTATGGAAACCCACGACTTTGCTTTAAATCCGCGCCCTAAATCTTGGTATATTGTGCAATTTATGCCTGAACGCCTTAATAATCAGGCCTTACAAGAATTTATAGAATTACTAAAAACTGGTTTGCATTTAAGCTTTAGCATTGAAATACAAAAAAGGATTCATAAGTTGCTCGCTTGGATGCTTAGCGAATTTAACGAAAATCCTAAAAGTAAAACCTGTGCTCAACTGTTTGATAGCTTAATCACTATGGTGTGCGAATATGGTAAAAGCAGTTTATCTAAGCAGCAAACGTCATTAAGTAGCTCAGCAAGTTTTAAAAAGCTTGCTCCGGTAATTAATGAGCTTAAAACAAATAACGGCCTTAACCTGTCACTTGAGCAAGCCGCAGCCCTTTGCCATTTATCACCTTCGTATTTTTCAAGGGTATTTAAAAAGCACTTTAGAGTGCCTTATTCCGACTACCTGATTCAGCACAAGTTATATAATGCCGCACGGTTACTCGGGCAAAGTGATGTTTCGGTGACTGATATATCTTACGATTTAAGCTTTTCTAGCCCGTCGTATTTTATTAAGCAGTTTAAACATCACTTTAAAGTGACTCCGCATCAGTATCGACAGCAGTTACGCCTGAAATAACTGAGGTTTTGCAAGTGCTATAGTCAAATTGTTCAATACCTGTTTGTTTACCTTTAAACCTTGCTTAATAGCCTGTGTGCCAAGTACATAGGCCTTTGCATAATTAACAGCTTCCACACAAAGCAGTGTGTCGTTATTAAAGTACCAAAGTGAAAATTGACCGGGAGCTTCTTGGCGCTTAATAATCTCGTTATAGCCTTGTGATAAACCTACTATTTGTAATTTATATTCGTATTGATCTGACCAAAACCAAGGGAGTGCAGGAGCTGACGTATTATTTTTAGCTAAAAACTGCGCAGCAACTTTAGCTTGGTCAACTGCGTTTTGTACCGACTCAAGTCTGATCCAACGATTATAAATTTTATTAAAATGAATAGTGCAATCACCAATTGAGTAGATATCAGGGTGTGATGTTTGGCATACGTCATTTACTTTTATGCCTTGCTCAACCACCAGCTCAGCATCTGTTGCAAGTTGTGTATTTAGCCTTACACCTACGCCAATTAAAATAAAATCGGCGGGATACTCACTGCCATCACTACATTGCACATAATGTTTATTGTTTGTGTGCTTAATTTGTACAATATCTTTTGCTGTTTGCAGGTCTACCCCCTTCGTTTTGTGTAAATCAGTTAAAAAGTTAGACATAGCAGATGATGTGACTCGCGATAGTATTTTTTCTTGTTTTTCGATAACCGTTACTTTAGCGCCAAGTGCAATAAAGGATGACGCCGATTCAAGGCCGATATAACCTCCACCAATAATCACCACTTCTTTGTTAGTGCTTGCACTTAGCGCTTTTTTTATTGCTACGGCATCACTATGTGTTCGCATTGCGAAATATTGAGAGGTGCCATATTCATCTACAGTTTCACTAAGGCCTTTAATGGGGGGTATAAAGGGCGAGCAACCAGTCGCGATTACTAATTTATCAAATGCTAGATGCTTATTATTTTCAAGAGTAACTATTTTGTTATCTTTATTAATTGCAGTAACACGCTCACCTAAACATAAATCTATATGGCTATCTGTGTAGGATTTTTGCACCTTTAAAGGTATTGATTTTACCTCTAACGATTGCAGCGTTTTTTTAGACAGCGGTGGCCTGTGATATGGCAGTTCAGGATCGCTATCGAGTAATATAATTTTACCCAGCCAACCTTGCTGGCGTAAGTTAAATGCAAAGTTAACGCCGCCATGGCTTGCACCAATAATAACAACGCTTTGCTGCAGTGAGTTTGGCTCTAATTGTGTGTTTTGCATAATGCTGTACCCGCTTTTAATTGGCTACTCTGAAGGTCATGCCATCAATATTTTCAGACACCTCAATTTGGCAACATAAACGGCTGTATTGCGTTACGTTATCGTCCAGCTCTAGCATGTCGCTTTCTATCTCATCGGGTTTACCTACTTTTTTAAAGTCATCCGGTGTTAAGTAAATATGACACGTTGCACACGAACATACACCGCCACAATCACCATCAATACCAGCAACACCATTTGCTGATGCCAGTTCCATTAGCGAGCCACTGTCGCCCTCTACTTCAACTGCATCGTTTTTTTTGGTTATAAATATTACTTTCGCCATCGTATTAATCCTCTACTTTTACTTGTTACTGTATTTATTTAACTATTTTCTACGGTGTTTTTATTTTGATTTAAAGCTAACGTGCAGACTGTTAAAGCCTACCTTTCTTGAAAACTCACCGAGTTTTTCAATATTTTCATCTGCTTTTATTGTCTCTATTTGAGCAACTTTATTAGCAAGTGATAACACTAGTTGACGTAGAATTTGGCGGGCATGCGTTGCGCCCAAACAATTGTGATGGCTAAAACCAAAACTAATATGCGGGTTAACTTTTCGATCGAAGTCGACATTGTTGGGATCTTTGAATACCTTTTCATCGCGATTAGCCGACGCCCAACATAACGAAACTCGTGTGTCGGCTTTTATAGCGTGCTCACATACGCTTGTGTCTTGCGTAGCGACACGGCCCATTTGCGTAAGCGGCGAAAAATAGCGAATTAGTTCTTCTACGGCCCTGTTTAATATTTCAGGCTGATCATCAATACGCTTTAAATCGCTGATGTTTTCGCTAAAGTAGGCAATAGAGTTTGTGATCGCGTTTATAACGGTGTCGCGCCCCCCTGCAAAGGTGAGGATCATCACACCTTTTATTTCTTCTTTACTCAGCTTTTTACCGTTCGCCTCTGAATTTAAAAGCACTGAATATAAATCATCACCAGGGTTTAAAATGGCGTTTTCTATTTGCTCATCAATGTAGTTGTATAGAATATTGGCTTTATCGCCATCAAGGTCACTGCCTTCACTTCTAAATACATGAGTACCCCAATCTATCCATGTTTGTGCTTTATCCATTGAGGTATTAAGTAAAAGCGTTAACGCTTTAGATTGAAGTGGTAAAGCAAATTGTGACACCACATCAAACGACTCTGCTTTAAAGGCGTTTTCAATAGTTTCATCAATAATGGTTTGTAAACGCGCTTGGTAACATTCATCTAATGGGCGTTTAAACCAAGGGTTTAATAATTCACGAAAGCCACCGTGCTGAGGAGGGTCTACTTCAAACGGAATTTGGCGTGTTTCACGTATTGCCACTTCTGATGGAATTACAATACGTCCAGGTTTAGCACCCGATTGAAAAACAGCACAATTATGCGCTGCTTTTCGTACATCTTTTAAGCCTAAGATCATATTTACAGGATCGTTTTGGTCATCCATTTGACCCATTCCTGTTACTTTTCGTTGCTGTGCAAACGCATCGGGAAACTCGCTAATACCAGTTACTTTTGACGTCATAATGAAACCTAATTTCTATTATTAATCTATTTTTGTTACACCATTTTAATCGCAACTTTATTATACAAATACACTGATTTTGCTTAAAAATGGTAATTTGATGCTCTTTATTGCTATTTTAAATATAAAAAAGCCAGCAATTAAAGCTGGCTTTTGACGGAGTTGTGAGAGCCCCTAACTAATTAATTTAAAATCTAGGTAATGAAGCTATTCTCGGTGTGAATTGCAACCAACAGTTTTACAGCAGACTAAGCAATTTGGGTTTGTGTAAAACAATCAATATTTGCAATGGCAATAACTATTTACCTTTATAAAAGCGTCCACAAAATCAGTACTCATAAATTAAAACTTATGACAAAGAGATTATCATTCATTCCTTGATAAATAATTTCTACACTGAATTTGTGGACACACAACAACTCTTTTCTTTTATTACTAATTTTTCTAGTTACGACTGTTTAATTAAATGTGTTCTCATTAGTTGAGGGTCAAATTCTACACCCGTCCCAATTATATCTGGCGCGCACGCTTGCCCATTTTCAAGCTTTAAAGGACGTGTTGTATATTCATCTATAGGGAATGAATGAACTTCTAAAAAACCAGCGTGAGGCTGAGATGCCAACAGTGATACATGTAGTTCATGCATGCCATGGCTACAAATAGGTAAATTATGGGTATATGCCATACTCGCTACATGTAACCACCCTGTTATGCCACCAATATTTGATGCATCTGGTTGTAAAAAACCTAATTTAGCTTGACTAATCGCATAGCCAAATTCGTGCAATGTATGCAAATTTTCACCCATTGCAAGCGGTATTGAAGTCGCTTGTGCTATGCGAGCAAAGCCTTTGTAATCATCAGGTATAGTCGGTTCTTCAAACCAGGTTATGTCGTATTTTTCAATTGATTTAGCAAAACGAATAGCTTGCTCAACAGTCATTGAGTAATTGGCATCTACCATAAGTATTTTATATTTACCTATTAGCTCTCTTACTGCGGCTACGCGTTCTATGTCTTCTTTAAAGTTGGGTTTACCGACTTTAATTTTTACTGCATTAAAGCCACGATTTAAATAACCATCTATATTACTAAGCAGTTTTTCTTGGCTAAAGTTTAAATCTATTCCGCCTGCATAGCATTTTGTTTGGTCACTGCTACCACCCGCAACTTGCCATAATGGTGCATTTAAGCGCTTACACTTAATATCCCACAGCGCTATATCAACTGCTGAAATCGCAAAGCTAAGTAGTCCACCTCGGCCAACATAATGAAGATCCCACTGCAATTTGTCCCAAATTGCCATGATAGACATTGAATTTTGTCCAATTAGACCGGGCTTTATTTCATCGTTAAGGAGTGAATAAATTGCGCGACCACCTTTGCCGCCAGTGTAGGTATATCCCATCCCTTCATACCCGTCGTGAGTCATAATATGCACTGTAATAACTTCAAAGTGAGTGTGATCGCCATGCTTTGCATCACTTAACACTTCTGCTAGCGGAATTTGGTAATACTCGACTTTTACACTTTTGATTGTTTGTGATGATACTTTCATTAAGCCACCGAATTAGTTAACATGACACTGTTCATTGTTAACAATTTACAACAGGTATTTGTTGTTGTAAAGGTTATCTGTTTAATTAAGCGAAATTATCCGAAGGTCTGTTTATCTTTGAGAATTAAAATTTGTTCAAACTCGAGGCTATTTAATCGCAGCGTGAGATTTGTAACCTAGTGGGCTAAGTAAAAACCGAGCAAAGCTTCCGCGTCCTGCTCACGCCCCTTACCTTCATTCATGTAGGCAACAAAGAGTAAATAGCCCCTATCAAGCGTGCTTATAGGGGCTTTAATTTAACAATAGAATAACAAGACTATTTTAAATCAAGTGCCAATAGCTGTGTATGCGCTGTTATATAAACGCGGTTTTGTGATTGGTTAAACGTTAGATTAGCACTAATATTTGGCATTTCAATTTGAGCTAGTAGCTCAGCATTTTTATTAAATAACCATAACCCATTGGGACCTGTAGCAAATATAATCCCACTTTTATGTACCTTTAAACCATCTGGTAAGCCTTGGTCATGCTTAATTGCTGGTGGTAATTCATAAAATAAAGATTTACTTATCACTGCACCGCTGTCATTTAAATCATACTGATACCACGCAGGTTTATTAGCATTAGATGCCGCCACATATAAGGTTTTATTATCAGCTGATAATGCGACCCCATTAGGATAAATAAGATCACGATCCAATAAGGTAAGTTCCCCTGTATTTTTAAGTGAATATACCCCCTGAAACTTAAGCTCTTTGCCTTCATCATCTAATTGATTAGGTAAACCATAGGGTGGATCACTAAAATAAAGCATGCCTTGGTCGTTAAAAACGCCATCGTTTGGGCTGTTAAACTTTTGTCCATTATAATGACTTACAATTTGTAGGTATTGTGGTTTAGGCGTGCTTAATGGCGTCTTCATTTTTGATATAACACGTGAGCGCGATTGCAAAAGCACAAGCTCATTTTGTTTATTTACAATTAAACCATTTGAATAGCCACTATGCGCTAAGTACAAACTTGCACCTTTACCTGGTGTATATTTATAAACCTGATGATTAGGTATATCAGAATATAATAAATATCCTCCTTGATTAACCCAAACAGGCCCCTCTAGCCAGTCATAACCCGAAGCGAGGGTTTTAACATGGCTATTTAAGTTAAGCACTTCAAGCGCTTGCTCATTAAATATTTTGTAGGGGCCTTGCTCGAATAAAAGTGTGTTACTTTGCTTAGCAGATACACCCAAACAGAAAACACACACAGCGCTTAGTATATATTTAATTTTTTGCATTATTATACCTGCGTTCATACAACGATTTATTCACGCTTTTAGCTGCATCTACAAGCGGTTTGTAAGGAATGTCCGTTACATTTACAAAGCCTACATTGTAGTTTTCACCATCGTATGCTCGCCCAGTTAGTGGAGAGTCTATGTATTGAAACCAATGCGCACCAACAAAATATGGGTTATCTATAACGCTATTCATATATTTTTTGTATTTAGTACCACGCTCTTGCTGAGATTGAGTGTGTATAAGGCCTGGGTTTAATAGCCCAGAATCAAGCGCACCATTATGAAATTCACCTATTATGCTTGGCATGTCTATATCAGATAAAAATGCCCAAAAATCTTCATTTAATCCCTCTCGGTAATAGTTGTAGCTCATCACATCTACATGCGCGGCAGCGGCGGCTCTTATTTCAGGCGTCATACCCCAGTCAGCAAAACGTGCTCCCATATTCAGCTGATTTGGAAGGTGTTTAGCTATAGCCGCGTCAACCACTGCAAAATACTGATTAGCATAATGAAATAACATCGCTGATAAATCGATATTAGTTTGCTCGTTAAACTGCGTGAGTGCGACGCCTGCAGCAAACTCATCCCATGAGGCAATACGTGTATTCCATGCTTTATTAAGTTTGCTAATTTGGCTGTACTTATTTTTCATTAAGGTAACAAATTGTGCTTTAGTCGGGCTATTTTGGGCGTTATTTTTAAGTGTATTAATAGCAATACCATAACGTGAGGCGTCAGAATTCATCATGCCCCAGCTTTTTTCGTTATCAATAAATACACCAACACACCAAGGGCTGTTTTTAACTTGTTGGGCTACTTTTGCAAGCGTTACATCTGCGCGCTCAACGAATAATGGATCAAATGGGTCAGGTAATGGGCTCCAGTAGTCGTTACCACTGCTTACCGTTTTGAAATTACCAATGATCCACGCATTAGCAAAGTAAGGTAATTGGTTAGTATGGTAATAGTCTTCTTCTATCCAATTGCCAAAAGAAGTAAAGCCCCATGAAAGCATGCGTTTTACAGTGGTATTTTGCCACTGTTTCATTAAGTCGTTGTTGTTATGGGTTTGATATTTTCGCTCTAAATTAGCGCGATAAAAGCTAAACGTTTCACCTTTTTTAATTGCACCACTGTGAACTTCGCGTCTGTAGCCGTAATTATCTGCTAAAGGGTTATTTTGCTCGGGTAGCCAATTAAACATATCAGATCTTAGTGTTGAGCTTTTATAACGTGTTGACCACGCAGTTTTTGGAGCTGGATTTAATCCTAATGAATCCTCTGGTGTTAAATCATTAGCTTCGCGCTGCTTAATATAGCTTTGGTCAAAATCGTAACCGGTAATAGTTGAAGTATTTGCCATACGAACGTTATCAATGCCGGTTGAAAAAAACAGATAACCTTCTGGGTCGACTAAACTCCATTTCCCTTTGTATTTTTCAGTTCTAAAATATCCCGTTGCCTTTAATTGTGGGCCGTTTTTCCAGCCACTATATTTAGAACGTCCTTTCATTGGTGAGTTTTGTAAGTTAATTTGCTCTTTTTGAGAAATAACTTGTAGCTGCTCTGTTGAAGATACTTTATTGGTAAAGTCTAATTTTGCATTTTGCCCAAATTTATCAACTAACCCTTTTAGATAGTTAGTATCAAAATTAGTTGGCTTTATAAGGCGTAAGTTGTCTATTAAAATTCGTTTATCGTCAAGTAGCCCTTTTACTCCAAATGATATTTTTACAATGCTGCTAACGTCGATATTTTTTTGTCCGCCTCTATAGATTATTGGCGTATAACTGCTTTTCCAACTTGGTGGGTTTGAGCGAATACCTGAATTAACATTTAAATTTGCGCCTTTTAATTCTATGTAATACGTATTTTGAGACTTTGCTGGCACAACAACACTTCGAGTTTGAAATTGTCCCGACTTGTCTATTGTCTTTATGTATAGGTGAGTAGAAGCCTCATCAGGGTTTTGTATATCAAGTGCAAGGGCAAAGTTTCCTGTTGCTTGCCAATCCCATCCTTTTGGGTTTATAAATTCAAAGTCACTTTCTACATTAGATTTAGATTTTAATGTAACCGCTAGTTTATGGTTTCCACCTTCCTTTATTAATGTACTAAAGCCATTAATTGTATTTATATATTGGCTGTAATTATCCTGTTCAAAATCAAAAATTATATGCTCTTTTTTTAATGGAGTGGCTCCTTTAGTTGAATTTTGATCTGAAGCTTTCGCATTGTGACACCCTGCAAGTACCGATAAACAAAAAAACGAGGATGCTAATTTTACACTATAAGGATTGAGAAACATGTTGGCCTACTATTGTGCGTGTTTAAATGTGTACTTTTGAGCAATAATTGATAGCTAAAAAGCGTTAAAACTACACAAGATAATTACACACGCGACGATATAAAACAATTAACTGTTAACAATATAGTGAATTTTAGAAGCGTTATATAATAGAGGGAGCTATTAAAAAAATATAAATTATAGGTAAAAAACATAAAATTCAATACTTTAAACACTACTCTCCATAATCATTAGCAGATATTCTTTGAGGGTACTACGAGTAGATTTGTTACAGTAAAGTAGAGTTAATGCCAGATTAACTTCTATTGTAAAGCAAACAGTTTATCGGCACTTTTAGTGGTTTGAACGCAAAACAAAAAGTTATACTATAACATTGTTGATTCGTTAATTTTGCGGTGTTATATTATATCACAACATAATAACCACGAACCAATATATCCATGACAAAGTTAACATTAATCTCCTCTGCTATTTTTTCTGTTTTATGTTCTCAATCAGCTTTGGCTGCAACCGTTACCGGTAAAGTAATGGATGATAAAAATCAACCAATTAAAAATGCCTCTATCCATGTCCATGGCAAAAACCAAAGCGTTAAAAGTAATGATTTAGGCGAGTTTGCTATCGATATAGATGCAAACAGCCAATTACATATTAGTAAAGACAACTACATAGACTCTCGTATTGCTGTTACCGAATCTTCAAATAATCTGTCTGTGTCACTTAAACCAACATCGGTTGAAACAGTGGTTGTTTATGCCTCTGCACTTCATAAGAACAGCCTAGAAATGATATCGCCAGTAAGCGTGCTCTCAGGTGATGAATTAAGAAATAAATCTAAACCAACACTTGGCGAAACTCTTAAAGGTTTACCAGGCGTAAATGCAAGTTACTTTGGCCCTGTATCATCAAGCCCAATTATTCGTGGTTTAGATGGCCCTCGCGTTAAAATCACACAAAATGGATTAGATGCCAGCGATGCGTCGCGTATTGGCCCAGACCACGCAACATCAAGCGACAGCCTAGCGGCAGAGCAAATTGAAGTGTTGCGCGGTCCAAGCACCCTACTTTATGGCTCTGGTGCAATTGGTGGCGTTGTAAACGTGGTTGATAACCGTATTCCTACTAGCAATATCGATGAGCTTACAGGCGCTGCTGAATACAGTCACGATACTGTATCAAACGCCAATACTTACGCTGCTAAATTAGAAAGCGGCTATAACAATTTTAATTTTCATTTTGATGGTACTAAGCGCAGCGGCGATGATTACCAAACACCGACCTTTACTATTGCCGACGATGATGGCGATGTTGAAACCGAAAGCTCGGTAGAAAATACTTTTATTGATAGCGAAACACTCAACTTTGGTACCAGCTATGTTGGCGATCACTTAACGATTGGTTTTTCTTACGGTAGCATTGATACTGATTACGGTATTCCTGGGCATGAGCATCATCACGATCACGAAGGTGAAACTGAAGAAGAGCATGCAGAACATGAAGATGAAGCTGCTGAAGAGCCAGTTTATGCACATTTAGAGCAAGACCGCTGGCAAGGGCTTGTAAGTTACGCTCTTCATAATAACTGGATTGAAACCATCAACCTACGTGTTGGCTATACAGATTATTCACACAGCGAAATTGAAGATGGCGAAATTGGTACTACTTTTAAAAATAAAACGACTGAAGCACGTTTAAATGTAGAGCATAAGTTTGCTGATTGGCACGGAATGATGGGCTATCACTACAGCGATTCTGACTACGATGCAATTGGTGAAGAAGCATTTACACCCGCGAGTGTAACTACAACTAACGCATTATATTTACTAGAAGAGCGTGAATTTGGCGACGTGACAATAGAGCTTGGTGCACGTGTAGAAGATTACAAAATTGAAAGCCAAATCACGGCACACGAACATAGCCACGATGAAGTAGAAATAGATCATAGCGACGAAGAAACTATTGGATACAATAAAAGCTTTACCAATTTAAGCGTATCAGCGGGTGCTATATGGCAGTACAAACCAGGGCATAGTATTGCGACAAGTATTTCTCATTCAGAGCGTGCTCCACTTTCTGCAGAGCTTCTATCTAACGGTTTACACATTGCAACAGGTACGTATGAGCTTGGCCTTGGTTATAACATTGAGGGTAATGAAGCACATTTTGAGCCAGAGAATATCAAGCAAGAAACTTCAACAAACCTAGATTTAAGCTTTAGACGCTTTAGCGGCGACTTTGGTTACACGGTTAACTTTTTCTATAACGATATTAAGAACTTTTATTTCCAAGAAAATACAGGTTTAGTTTACGATGAAGAAGACGGTTTAGAGTCAGCAATTGGTGCACATGACGATGCTGTTGCGGTTTATCAGTTCACCAGCAAAGATGCAGAACTATATGGTATTGAATTTGATGCTCACTATCAAATTACATCAAGCGCTATGGTTAAAGTATTTGGTGACTCAACTCGTGCAAAACTTAAAGATGATGAAGGTAACCTACCACGTATCCCAGCCAATAAATTAGGCTCGGAGTTACAGTATGATTTAGGTGATTTACAACTAACCCTTACAGGTACTCATTACTTTGATCAAAACGATGTAACAGCATTTGAAACACAAACCGATGGCTATACGTTATTTGACGCACAAGCTAATTACCAACTAGGTTTAGGTGCAGTAGATGCGCAACTTTATATAAATGTAGATAACATTACCGACGAGTTAGGTTTTGTACATAGCTCGTTTATTAAAGATAAAGCACCGTTACCTGGTAGAAACTTTCGCTTTGGTATCCGTGGTTACTTTTAACCACTAAAATACAAGTAAATTGCTTGCTACTTTAAACATAATTAAAAACCGTATTTACTAAATGCGGTTTTTTATTTTTAATTAACTTAATCATATTTATGTATTTATAAAAAATAGGCACAAAAAAGCCGCATTCAATTTGAATGCGGCTTTTTAAATTATTACTTAATATTTATATTAAGAAATGATTTCGTGTAACTCAACGTCAAATACAAGCGTTGAGAAAGGTGCAATTGCAGCACCTGCGCCACGTTCACCATAAGCAAGCTCATGAGGAACGTAAATACGCCATTTAGTACCTACAGGCATCATTTGTAATGCTTCAGTCCAACCTTTGATTACGCCACCAACTGGGAATTCAGCAGGTTGACCGCGCTCGTATGAGCTATCAAAAACAGTACCGTTTACTAATGTACCGTGGTAATCAACACGTACTGTAGACTCAGCAGTCGGCTTTTCGCCTTCGCCAGTTGCTAGTACTTCATATTGAAGACCAGACTCAGTTACTGTGATTTCAGGACGTTTTGCGTTTTCTTCTAAGAATGCAATACCTTCAGCAGAAAGTACTTTTGACTCTTCTTCACGACGAGCTTGAATCTCTTCGTTAATTTTTTCGAATGCAGCTTGGATCTCTGGGATCTCAACTTGAAATGCGCTCTCTACGTACGCATCTTTCATGCCTTCAAACACTGAATTTAGGTTTAAGCCTTCGAAAGGATTAGACTTAAGTTGCTCACCCATTTGTAAGCCAATACCGTAACTTGCTTTTTCAGCATCTGTAGTAAAATTATCTGACATAATGTGTTTTTCACGTTTTGTTAGTTAAAAGACGCGACTATGCTATCACAAAATAAACCCCGTTTGTGCCTAGTTTTTATGGAGTTTTACCTTAATTAGACCAACAATATAACTACAAAGCGGTAAACTGAATAAAATTCCAGCAAGTAAAGGGTAAGCCAATAGTCCACTTACGCCAGACAACAAAAACGGCACCGCAATCAAGCCTACTATGCCAATAAAAATAGACCCAAGAATAGGCCAATGTTTGTCGTATTTAGTAATCAAATGAGCCGCTAAAATATTAAAACCAATAGCATATACAAGTGCTGTAATTAACGAGTTCGCTGGCTGGATATCTGCCGCCATTTTAATCAATAAGCTAATTGCACTTTGATAGCAATAACCAAACACAGTCCATAATAAAATATGCTTCATTAATAACTGTGAGGTAGAAAGGTTTGATGCTTTTGACATGCTGTCCTCTTTGTATTTTTAATTAATTTAAATTGAATTGAATTGAATTGAAATGATTAAAGCTTGAAGTATGTAAATCACAAACCGTGATTTATAGCACAGCGAGGTCTAGTACCCATTTGTAATAATACTTAATCTATTTGAGGAGTAGATTGTCTTATCTCAAAATAGATCACTTAATTAAGCGAATCAGTGTTACACATTATTATACTAAATATGCACAAATACAGAGTCATTGTTTTTTAAAGTACACATAGCAAAAAACCGCCTATTAAGGCGGTTTTTTTATGTATGGTGGAGAGATAGGGATTTGAACCCTAGATGGGCTATAAACCCATGCCGGTTTTCAAGACCGGTGCATTCGACCACTCTGCCATCTCTCCGTACGGCGCGGATAATATGGTTAAACGCGTTATTTGTAAAGACTTAATCTAAATAAATTATTAAAAAAGATTAAAATGCTCAAAAACATAACACTTTGTTCTAAATGCAATCACTTATTATAGGTTTTATTTGTATGATATGTATTTATGCGTCAATAATATTGTTTTGGTCTACGCGCTATCCACGAGCAAATCAAACACGCTAATAAACTAAGGGTTAAAAATGTGATGCTTTGAAAAATTAAATCAAATCGATTTAAATCATCACTTGGTACTACAACAAACATAAATGCAGGTAATACGCTTAGTAATAATACATAACAACATATTTTAAATGCACGACCAAAATCGTATCGCTTAGATTGCTGCATCCACCATGTAAGTATAACTAGCATACTCATCGCTGACACAGCGATTAAATGTGCTGCGTTAGTGCTTATAGCTACATAAAGTGTAATAAAAGCGCCTATAATTCCCCAAATAGACCATGCAAGCCAACTTTCTTTTTCACGTAAAAATAAATTTCCCATTGTTTTCGTCTTCTTTATCGTTATTTTTATTGAGACTTTCCATACACTATCAAAAAACAACCGATTAAAAAACAAACTGAAGAATAATAATTAAATTTTGTGCTTCCTAGCGCTTCTTTCAGTCAAATCACTAACTTTAGTAATTTAACATTACCAAGCTTAATGATAAATGACTACATTGGATAAAAAAAGTTCATTAATAACTATAAATAACTAAAGTAATTTTCAGGTTTATGGCGTGGTGACTTTTTACAGTCTATGGTCGGCGTTCCTAAATAGAGATAACCTACAACTTCATCTTGTTCATTTAGATTAAGCGCATTTTTTACAGCAGCACTTTGTGCAAAATATCCTGTGCGCCAAATTCCACCTAAACCTTGGGCAAAGGCTGCTTGCTGCATCGCTAACACACTACAACCCGCGCTTTGTATTTGCTCAATGCGTGGGACTTTTGGATGTTCTTGGTATTTTGCAACTGCAATAATTATCATAGGGGCGCGCAGTGGTAATTCTTTAGCTCGATTTATTACTTTTTCTTCTTGTTGCTCAGCTACTGCGCTTTGATAATAAATGTCACCTAATTTATGACGCGCTTCATCTTGGACAATAATAAATTTCCATGGCGCTATACAGCCATGATCAGGCACTCGTAAAGCGGCTTGTTGAATAATCGCAAGTTGGTCTTTATTTGGAGCGGGCTCTGTTAATTTTGGATCTGATTGGCGAGTAAGTAAAAGCTCTATGGCATTCATAATGATTTGCTCAAAATTCAAAACGCTAGAATAACATCTATACCTAAGTTAGCTCAATATGCGAGTTTCAATTGAAGTTTAAAAAATTGGTAGCAATAAGGAGAAGATAAATAAAAATGGGCAAACTATCTAAATGATAATTTACCCAAGATTACACTCAAACAAAAAGTATGTTTTTATATTAATATCTTAAACACATTAAATGCTTCTTGCGATTTGTAATGCTTCAAAAATAGCACGTTTTGCATCAATAGCAGCAGCTAATTTTGCACCACCAATAACGTGTACTTTGGCATTATCTGCTTGATTTTGTAATACTTCGTTATTAGATACCTGGCCAATACATGCAATAACCGTATCTACCGGTAACACTTGAGTTTCACCATCAACCGTTATTGTTAAACCATTTTTATCAAAACTATTATATTGGCAATCAGCAATTTGTTTTACGCCATGTTGCTTGGCAACTTGTCGGTGTATCCAGCCCGTTGTTTTACCCAAATCGCTACCAAAGCGCCCTGCACTTCGTTTTAGCATATAAAGTTGGCGGTCATCTTTATGTGGTTGAGGCGCGCATTCAATACCCCATTGACTTTTAAAGTCTGCAATACTTTGTGATTTATGTTCACTTAAAAACGCAACCATATCAAAACCTATACCGCCAGCACCTAAAATGGCAATTGATTTACCCAACTCCACTTCACCACGAATCACCTCGTCGTATGCAAAAACGCGTTTACCATCACTACATTCAATAGTCGCTTCTCGAGGTCTAACACCAGTTGCAAATACAATATCGTCATAATTTACGAGCATACTGTCGTTGTAGGCTTTACCTAATTCAACATTTACATTTAAACGCACTAGCTCATTAGTGTAATAAGTTAGTGTATGGCTAAAGTCTTCTTTACCCGGTATTTGCATTGCTAGGTTAAATTGACCACCCATTTGCGCCTTTTGATCTATTAATGTGACGTTATGACCTTTTTGAGCCAAATAACAACTTGCTGATAAACCGGCAGGACCTGCACCTACAACAAGTACATTTTTAGCTTTAGTTGTTTTATCCAACGGGTAGTCGAGCTCAAAAGCAGCTTGTGGATTAACCAAGCAGGTTGCACGCTTATTTTTAAATACGTGGTCTAAACAGCCTTGATTACAACCAATACAAATATTGATTTGCTTAGACTGTTTATTATTATATTTATTAAAAAATTCTGGGTCGGCTAATAATGGTCTTGCCATTGAAATTAGATCAGCATTGCCTGCAGTCAAAATATCGTTGGCAATTTCGGGTGTATTAATTCGGTTTACTGCAATAACAGGCACAGTTACTACGTCTTTTAAACGTTTTGATGCCTCTTTAAAAGCACCTGGCGGCACCATGCTAGCTATTGTTGGTATGCGCGCTTCGTGCCACCCAATACCCGTGTTAAATATATCAACACCCGCTTTTTCAAGCTCAGTCGCCTGAATAGTTACTTCATCAGGTGTAGAGCCATTTGGTATTAAATCCATTACTGACAATCTAAAAATAATTAAAAACTTTTCAGATACTTTAGCTCTGACTGCTTTTACTATTTCTAGCGCTAGGCGCATTCTATTTTCTAAGCTACCACCAAATTCGTCTTCACGTTTATTTGTGTGCGGTGCCATAAATTCGTTAATTAAATAACCTTCAGATCCCATCACTTCAACACCATCGTACCCTGCTTTTTCAGCCATATAAGCAGAATGAGCAAAATCTTTAATCGTTTTTTTAATAGACCCTAGTGACATTGCTTTAGGTTTATAAGGGTTAATTGGTGCTTTTATTGCACTTGGCGCTTGATTAAAAGGATGATACGCATAACGTCCTGCATGTAATAACTGCAAACAAATTTTACCACCGTGTTTATGTACAGCGTCTGTGTATGCACGGTGCTTTACTACATCGTAATAACTATTAAATGACGACGAAATAGGAGTTAATTTACCACGTAAATTAGGACTATAACCACCGGTGATAAGCATTGCAGCACCGCCTTTAGCGCGAGCCTCGTAAAAAGCGCGCAAGCGTTTTCGATTATGCCAGCCCTCTTCAAGACCTGTATGCATTGAGCCCATTACTAAGCGGTTACGTAATTGTGTGTGTTTTAATTGTAATTGTTGTTCTAACATCTTGTGCCCCGTTAACTGGTCTAACCTGTATACATTAGCTAATTTTGCTTCAATGGCAAGTAATAAGCAATATTTGACTTAATTAAAGTGCCAATTCCTTTAAAAACGGGCGTTTAAATTGATTTATAAATACTTCGTTACGATTTAGCAGTTAAATAAATTTTTATTCTAGGATAAGATGGAACGAATATATTAGCTGTACCAAATTAAGGAGCTATTTTGATAGCAAAAATATTTAACGGTATCTGGACTGGAATTAACTTTTCTCGTCGATTAGTACTTAACCTTCTGTTTTTATTATTAGTAATATTTTTTATAGCGGCACTTTTCAGTGGCGAAGACGAATTGATTGTTAAAGATGGCTCTGTACTAAGACTTAACCTCAATGGTCCTATTGTAGAAGAAAAAACTTACACTGATCCAGTTGAAGCTGCAATTAGTGATGCAACATCTGGTTCTGAAGCGCCAAGTGAAATTTTACTCGATGATGTAGTTGAAGTAATTGACGAAGCAGCTAAAGATGAGCGTATAAGTGTATTACTGCTTGATTTACAAGAAATGCCTAAAGCGCATTTAAACAAACTTAAGCAAATTACTGATGCCGTTGATCGCTTTAAACAAGCGGGCAAAAAAGTAATTGCAACAGGTTATTACTACACACAAGCTCAGTATTATATTGCATCACATGCAGATGAAGTTGCAATGCATCCATACGGAAGCGTTGCAATTGAAGGCTACGGAATGTACCCACTTTACTTTAAAGATGCGCTTGAAAAGCTAGAAGTGACACAACATATTTTCCGCGTTGGTACGTTTAAATCGGCAGTAGAACCTTTTATCCGTAACGATATGTCTGACGCTGCTAAAGAAGCAAACCGTGTTTGGTTAGGTGCTCTTTGGAGTGAGTACAAACACGATGTTGCAGCTGTACGCCCATTCGATGAATCAAATTTTGATGAAACAATGGATGTTTACCTAGAAAAAATGAAAGCTGCTAATGGAGATGCAGGTAAATATGCACTTGATCACCAGTGGGTTGATTCATTAAAAACTAGCCAACAAATACGTCAACAACTTATCGACTTAGTTGGTGCAGATGAAGATGGTAAAACGTTTAAGCAAGTTTCATTTCGCGAATACTTAAGCTTAGTTAAGCCTCCAATGGAATTCGATAATCCAATGAGCGAAAAAGTAGCCGTTGTTGTAGCAAAAGGCACTATTGTTGATGGCGAGCGTAAAGCTGGAGAGATTGGCGGCGACTCTACCGCAGCTCTACTTCGTAAAGCACGCCTTGATGATAAAGTTAAAGCGGTTGTACTTCGTATCGACTCTGGTGGCGGTAGTATGTTTGCCTCAGAAGTTATTCGTGCAGAAGTGCTAGCACTCAAAGCTGCTGGTAAGCCAGTTATTGCATCTATGAGCTCTGTGGCTGCATCGGGTGGCTATTGGATTGCTTCAGCAGCTAACGAAATTTGGGCTGCACCAAGTACAATTACAGGCTCTATTGGTGTGTTTGGTACGTTTATGACATTTGAAAAAACCCTATCAAAAATTGGTGTTTATTCTGATGGAGTCGCGACAACAGAAATGGCTGGCTTTTCTATTACTCGCCCACTTGATGAAAAAATGGGTCAAGTAATTCAAATGAGTGTTGAAGAAGCCTACGGTCGCTTTTTAAATGTAGTTGCGCAAGCACGTAATATGACACCAGAGCAAGTTGATAAAATTGCCCAAGGTCGAGTTTGGATTGCATCACAAGCACAAGAACTTGGCTTAGTCGATAAACTTGGTAATAAGCAAGACGCAATTGAAGCTGCAGCAAAACTTGCTAAAATTAAATATTACGATGTTAAAACAATCAAACAAGATTTAAGCCCGCAAGAAAAAATGATTCAAAGCTTTTTTGCTAATGCGTCTATTAAATCTATGCTTGGTCTACAAACACAAAAAACATCTGTGTTAGCAACACAAGCTAACCTACAAAGTGTTATTAACCAATTAAGTACTGAAGTAGAAAACCTTAAAGATTACAACGATCCACAAGGTGTATACGCACGTTGTTTAGTGTGTAACGTTGCACAATAAAAGTGCATACTTTGTTTTAAGCAGCTGTAATTAGAGTTACTTAACGCTATACTAAGCCCAGTTTTTTTTACTGGGCTTTTTTATGAAACGCAAACGCATTTATATCGCTTATACAGGCGGTACCATAGGAATGAAAAAATCAAGTCGTGGTTACATTCCTGCTGAGGGCTTTTTAACTGAAACAGTCGTTAATAACGCTGAATTTAACCGTGATGAAATGCCCTTATTTGATATTCACGAGTATTGCCCATTAATCGATTCATCAGACATGACCCCTGCACATTGGCAACTTATTGCTAATGATATAAAAAGTAAATATCAAGATTACGATGGCTTTGTCGTATTACATGGCACAGACACAATGGCTTACACCGCGTCGGCATTGTCTTTCATGTTTGAAAACCTCACTAAACCCGTTATTGTTACAGGTTCACAAATTCCACTTTCGCAATTACGTTCAGATGGTCAAGTTAATTTGCTTAATGCGATGTATTTAGCAGCTAACTACCCTATTGCCGAAGTAAGTTTGTTTTTTAACAATCAGTTATTTAGAGGTAATCGAGCAACTAAAGCGCACGCAGATGGTTTTAATGCGTTTGCCTCCCCTAACTTAGAGCCTTTAGCGCTTTCGGGTATTAGCATTCAACTCATTAAAGGGCAGCTGAGTCCTTATGTTGAAAACGACCTACAAGTTACCAACATTACACCACAGCCTATTGGTGTGCTTTATTTATATCCAGGTATAAGCAGAGACGTAGTCAGAAGCCTAGTAAATGATAATATAAAAGCGTTAGTGTTACTTAGTTTTGGTGTGGGTAATGCACCACAAGATCCAGAGTTTTTATCAATACTAGAGGACGCTAGTAAACTCGGTATGGTTATTGTTAATTTAACTCAGTGTTTAAAAGGTCATGTAAATATGGGCGGATACGCCACCGGTAATGCACTTTTAAATATTGGTGTTATTAGTGGTTACGACATGACTTTAGAGGCTTGTTTAACCAAGTTACATTATTTATTAAGCCAAAAGCTAGAAGTGGAAACAATACGTCATTTAATGCAAGATAACTTGCGCGGTGAATTAAGCCGATAGTATTTATAAATTTAAAAACAAAAAGGCACGCTAATTAGCGTGCCTTTATACTTTAAAGCGGTTGGTTATTAACGAACCTTAGTGTCTATCTCTACTAAGTCGGTTAAATGACATGATTCACCACTGTGAATTTTAATGCCATGCTCACCAAAGTAATCACGCTGGGCTTGTACTAAATGCCCATTACTTGGTGTTGTTAACGTTGCTAAATAAGTCTGTGTGGCGCCTAGCACAGGAAAAGCTAAACCAGTCATAATTGCTTGTCCGGTAACTTTACGAAGTGCTTGCGACTCTTTTTCAAGAGTATCAATAAACTGAACACCCTCTGCAACACTGTCTAAGTAATCTGCACGAATAATACAACCTGCACGCCAAGTTTGTAATGTTTTAGATAAATCAACTTTCCATTGGTGTGTACGCGACGCACCTTTGATAAGCGCTAAACCTTGACGGTAAGCCAATAAACTTGCAAGTGTAAATGCATCTTTAAGTTCATCTAGATCAATATCAACTTTGTTAGTTGATTTAGCCGCATAGGTCATCTCTTGTGCGGCAGTGGTATCACACACATTTGTTAGGTGACGCGCCTGAACGGCAGCAACCAGTGAAGGAACAGCAATGCCTAGTTCTAATGCATTTTGTGCAGTCCAAAGACCAGTACCTTTAGCGCCAACTTTGTTATCAATTAAATCAACAAGCGGAACATTGCTTTTATTTTCAAGTGATAATATATGGCTAGAGATAGAGAGTAAGTAGCTGTTTAACTGACCTTCTGACCAGTCATCAAAAATTGCAGCAACTTCTTTTGGTGTGCGACCAGTACCTAGGCGTAGTAATTGATATACCTCAGCAATAAGTTGCATTAACGAGTATTCAATGCCGTTGTGAACCATTTTTACAAAATGACCGCTAGCTGATTGACCAACACGTGCAAAACATGATTCGCCATTGTAACTTGCAGCTACTTTTTCAAACCAAGGTTCAATACGTCCCCAACCACCTTCAGAGCCACTTGCCATCATAGCGGGTCCAAAACGTGCGCCTTCTGCACCACCAGAAATTCCCATTGTGGCAAATTCAAATTTGTTCTGGTATTTAAGTTTACGCGTAATACCATCTTTATAATTACTATTACCGCAATCAACGATAATGTCATTACAATCAACACCCGCTTCGACTAAGTCATTACAAACACCATCGACTAGCTCGCCTGCAGGAACAAGTAATAAGATAGAGCGAGGTGCTTCTAAACGCCTAACCATGTCTCTTAAGTCAGAAACAATGTGCAGCCTATCGGCCATACCTTGAGATTTAGCACAACTTAATAACTCTTCACCCGCATGTGGGTTTTTGTCATAAGCGACTAGCGTTATCCCTTTTTCAATCAAGTTTAGGGCAAGATTTTTCCCCATAACGCCTAACCCTACTAATGCAACTTGCATTTAGTGCCCTCCTCGGTAACAACTATTTGGTTAGTAAATTAAATAATACCGCGTGCGATATACTCAATGCAGTCATATAAAGCTAACTATGAGCTAATACAACGTCGCTTTTTTAACGAAAATAAATAAGCTACGCGATTATATCAAACATCAGCCTGCTAGGGGTGACAAATAGCAAAGCTATTTAAATTTAAGACCATTGACGCATTCTGACACCGGTGTCATAATGATGACACATTAGTTTTGTATAAAATAGTGGCAATAAACAAAGATTGCCAATAAATAAAAATACCCTACTCTAATATACATATTTTAAAGTAACAAAATAACCGTAACCCGCTTACATCTTAAGCACACAGGAGAATTTGATGCTAAGACGCACAAAAATAGTCGCTACCCTTGGACCTGCTACCGATAGAGATAACAATTTAGAAAAAATCATTATAGCTGGTGCAAACGTTGTACGTTTAAATTTCTCACACGGTGTTGCACAGGATCATAAAGATCGTGCACAAGCTGTACGTGATATCGCAAAAAGATTAGGCAAGCATATTGCTATACTTGCTGACCTACAAGGTCCTAAAATTCGTGTTTCTACTTTTAAAGAAGGTAAAGTAACACTTGCAGTAGGCGCTAAGTTTACGCTTGATGCAAAAATGGAAAAAGGCGAAGGCGATATCAATTCAGTTGGTATTGACTACAAAGAACTTCCAAACGATGTTAGCGCTGATGATTTACTTCTTTTAAATGATGGTCTGATTCAGCTACGCGTTAACGAAGTTGTTAACCATTTAGTACATTGTACTGTAACTGTTGGCGGTGTTTTATCTAACAATAAAGGTATTAACCGTTTAGGTGGTGGCTTAACTGCTCCAGCATTTACTGAAAAAGACAAAGAAGACTTACTAACAGCTGCAGAAATTGACGTAGATTATATTGCCGTATCTTTTCCACGTAGTGGCGACGATATGCGCTATGTACGTTCACTTGCTGAAGCAGCGGGTTCAAAAGCACAATTACTTGCTAAAATTGAACGCGCTGAAGCTGTTGAAACACAAGAAGCTGTTGATGACATCATATTAGCGTCTGACGCAGTAATGGTTGCACGTGGTGATTTAGGTGTTGAAATTGGTGATGCTGCACTTATGGGTAAGCAAAAGCTAATTATTCGCCGTGCTCGTTCATTAAACCGTACTGTAGTAACTGCAACGCAAATGATGGAATCGATGATCGATAACCCTATGCCTACACGTGCAGAAGTTATGGATGTTGCTAATGCCGTACTTGATGGTACAGATGCAGTTATGCTTTCGGCTGAAACAGCTGCGGGTGATTACCCTGAAGAAACCGTTGCTACTATGGCACGTGTTTGTTTAGGTGCTGAGTCTCAAAAAGAAACGCACGTTTCTAAACATCGTTTAGATAGCCGCTTTTCTAACAATGCTGAATCAATTGCACTTTCAGCTATGTATGCAGCTAACCACTTAGATTCTGTGAAAGCAATTATCACACTTACTGAATCGGGCAGCACGGCTAAATTAATGTCGCGTATTAGCTCTGGTTTACCAATCTACTCGCTTTCACGCCATGCGAGTACGTTAGGTCAAACAGCACTTTATCGTGGTGTTTATCCAGTGTTTTTTGATTCTACAAAAACTGAAAAAGACGGTATGGTAAAAGCAGCTCTTGATACTTTAGTTTCTCAAGGCTCTTTACAGTCTGGCGATACAGTAATTATTACTCACGGTGACTCAATGGAAACTGTGGGCGCAACTAACACAATGAAAATTGTAACTGTTGCATAATACCAATTTTATTAAATACATGATTATTCTATAGCAATTGGTATAATTAATAATTGAATAAAAAAATGCGAGCTTAGCTCGCATTTTTTGTGTCTGTAATAAATAATTTTAAACCCAAATTAACTAGCGAGCGCTGCTTTTACTTTATCACGGTAGCTACGACTCACCTTCAGCTCTTGCCCATTTTCAAGTACAAGTAAATATTCACCACTAACTTGTGTTACTAATTTACTTATTTGTTTAGTGTTTACAATCGCACTGCGATGTACACGTACAAACAAATGAGGGTCAAGCTCTTGTTCAAGCTCTTTCATTGTTTTACGTAATATATGAGTTTGTCCATCTTGGCAATGTAAACACATATAATCACCCGCAGCATCAACCCACTGAATAGTAGCAACAGGTACACGAATTATTTCCCCCTGCTCTTTTACTGCAAGCGACTCTGGGTACCTGCGGTCAGTTAATGTGTCGCCAGTTGCCAATTTTTTAAGGATCTCTTCGCAATTATTGCCCGTTATTCCAGCTACAAAACTCGCAAGTTTTTTCTTATGGGCGTTGTCTTGTTGCGTTTTTAAATAGGTATGCACTTTTTCTACCGCCTGTTTTAGTCTGTTATCATCAACGGGTTTTAAGATGTAATCTAAAGCATGAATTTCAAATGCTTTAACAGCAAATTGATCAAAGGCAGTAACAAATATAATAGCAGGTAATACTCTCGTACTTTCACTAAGCGCACGTGCAACCTCAAAGCCATTCATTCCAGGCATTTGAATGTCTAAAAATACTAAATCTATTTTTTCGTTTTTGCATATTTCAATTGCATCTGCACCTGAGCTACATAACTTAATTACTTCAATATCAGAATATTCAGCAAGTCTTACATCTAAACCTTTACGTGCTAATGGTTCATCATCAACAATTAATGTTTTTATTTTTATCATTTCTTCACAGCCTTCTCAAACGGTACTCGCAGATTAACTTTTAATCCACTTGGCGTATTATGTGATAATACAAACGAATAATTATTTTCGTAGAGCGTTTTTAATCTATCTTTAGTGTTTGCTACGCCCACACCTTGGGCATTAACTAGTTGTCCATCTATTATTTCTGTCCCTGGACCATTGTCGCCTACTTCAAGTAATAATTCGTTGGCAAATACTTGTGCTTTAATATCAATCACACCGCCTTCTGATAAATGCGCAATAGCATATTTAATGGCATTTTCTATAATGGGCTGTAATATTAAGCTAGGCACTAGCGCTTCTTTTGCTTCTTCGCTTACTTCTACATTTACTTTTAGTCGCTCATCAAAGCGTACACGCTCTATTTCTAAATACAGCATTAAAGCATGTAACTCTTGTTCAAGTGGTACTTTTTTAATTGGATCGGTGTTTAAGGTGTATCGTAAAAAGTCACTTAATTTTGATACCATTAAATTAGCATCTTTATTTTCTTTCACCAAAACTAATGTCGATATCGCATTCAGCGTATTAAACAGAAAATGTGGATTAAGCTGGTATCTAAGCATTTTTAGTTGTGCTTCGTGTGCCATTGTTGTTGCTTTTAACGCTTTTTGTCGCTCACTTTGCAGCAGTTGATAGTATTTAACCCCAAAGTACAAACCACTCCAACATAAAATAATATAAACAGAGTCTAAGCCTTGTTGTAAATAATAAAACCACTCTTCGGGTCTATAACCATGACGATAAATTTCCCACAAGTTAAACTTTTGAACAACTGCCCACAAAGTGCCCGTTATATAAGAAGCTCCAAATACCACTAGCATAAGGATCCATGGGGAAGAGTTCCAAATTGTTCTGTAAATATAACGAAGGGGTACTGTCATTAAACAGCCAGCGTAAGCATTTAATAAAATGACAAATACGTAAATATCTCGCATTTCAAATACTTTAGAGCCGATATAATTTACTAACGCATAACCAATCCAGCCTGCAATTTGCAAAAGCCAAAAAAAACGTTGTCTGTTATCGATTAAAGATTGCCAGTTCAAAATTAATGTCTACTCCGTATAGTTATTATATAAATTGTATAAAATAGGCGTTTATAGAGATTTACTCTTTTATTTTTTTTATTAGCCTAACTGGCATAAAATTAATAATTTATAAAAATGTTGATTGTTATTATATCGATTTATAAGAATGCTTAGCACTACCAACTGTCTTGCTTTTTAAGAGCCTTACCGCAAAGCAGGTATAAAAAAAGCGAAAGGTGTGACCTTTCGCTTTTTTAAATTCTTATTTACCTAATTAAATACTACGCAAGTTTATCTGAAGCCACTTTATAAGTAGGATCTTCAATTACGTTTACTTCAACTAAATCGCGTGCTTTGTGTAATAGCTGCGTGCAGTCTTTACTTAAATGACGTAAATGAAGTTGTTTACCAGCCTTCGTATACTTATCAGCTAAACTGTCTATCGCTTCAATTGCACTGTGGTCAGAAACACGGCTGTGTTTGAATTCAATAATTACATTTTTAGGGTCATTCTTAACATCAAATAAATCAGTGAAGTTTTTAACTGAGCCAAAAAATAACGGACCGTGTAGTTCGTATACCTTAGCACCTTCAGTATCAATGTAATTAGTTGTGTATATTTGTTTAGCATGTTGCCATGCAAATACAAGCGCAGAAACAATAACGCCCACACATACTGCAATTGCTAAATCAGTTATAACCGTCACACCCGATACAAGTACAATTACAAACGCATCAGATAAAGGCACACGCTT
The DNA here is from genome assembly GCF_011378875.1 of Pseudoalteromonas sp. Z9A5. Taxonomy (NCBI): domain Bacteria; kingdom Pseudomonadati; phylum Pseudomonadota; class Gammaproteobacteria; order Alteromonadales; family Pseudoalteromonadaceae; genus Pseudoalteromonas; species Pseudoalteromonas sp. Z9A5. The sequence goes on along the minus strand of NZ_WTLC01000032.1, from coordinate 24,961 downwards.
CATCATTTTAAAGCTTGCCCACTCAAATGTACCCAATACAACCATAAACATTACACCAACTAGGGCAGCAAGTGGGATCATTTCAATAAGGCTTGAAGCAAAAATGATAAAACCAAGAAGCATAAGTGCAGCACTAATACCTGATAAACGAGAACGTCCACCAGAGTTAATATTGATCATAGATTGACCAATCATTGCACAACCACCCATAGCACCAAACATACCACAAGTAATGTTTGCCGCACCTTGACCAATACATTCTTTATTACTGTGACCACGAGTCTCAGTAATTTCATCAATTAAACTCAGTGTAAGTAATGATTCAATTAAACCAATTGCGGCCAAAATAAGCGCATAAGGGAAAATAATTTGCAGGGTTTCTAAATTAAAAGGCACCATAGGAATATGAAATTGTGGTAAACCACCTGCGATTGTTGCTGCTTCGTCGCCTGTCATACCTTTTAAGAAATCAAGCACAGTATGCGCTTGTAAATCTAAACCAATAACTAGAGCTGTCACAGTAACAATTGCTACTAGTGTTGATGGCACTGCTGTTGTTAGTTTTGGTAAAAATTGAATAATCGCCATCGTTAAAGCCACTAAACCAAGCATAATGAAAAGTGGGTTGCCCGTCATCCATTCTTGTCCGCCCATGCCATCAGGTACTTTAAACTGCCCTAACTGGGCTAAAAATATAACGATTGCTAGGCCATTAACAAAACCAAGCATTACCGGATGTGGAACCATACGAATAAACTTACCGAGCTTAAATACCCCAGCAAGTATCTGCAATATACCCATTAAGAGCACAGTAGCAAACAGATACTCTACACCATGATCAAGTACTAAACTTACCATAACAACAGCTAAGGCACCGGTAGCACCCGAAATCATACCAGGACGACCGCCAAATATAGCCGTAATTAAACCAACGATAAACGCGGCATATAGACCAACTAAAGGTTCTACATTTGCAACAAAGGCAAACGCAACAGCTTCTGGTACCAAGGCAAGTGCCACAGTTAATCCAGATAGAATATCGTTTTTAGCAGAGCTTGGCGCCCTACTGAGTAAGTTAAACATTGAGTTCCTCAAAGAGTAGTATTAGGTATCAAAAAAAGCGCTGAATTCTACCAAATTAGCGCTCAGTTAACAATTGTCAATGTATCGTTAGGCTAAACAAAACAATGTTTAGTCCTGTTTTGTATTCAAGGATGAATTATAGCAATCTGTTAAGTCTGTTAAGTCTGTTAAGTCTGTTAAGTCTGTTAGATATGGAAGTGTACAGTGGCATATTGAATTACAAACTTAGTATGTAACTCAATAGGCACTTACTTAATATGTTATAGAGGAAGAGATGTACTGCGTTTTACACACGTCATAGTTACGTTAGAATGTACTTCTTGTACGTACTCTAAGCTCAATAGGTTATCACGAACAAAGTGCTCATAACCTTCAATGCCTTGTGAAATAATACGCAGCATAAAGTCCATTGTGCCTGCCATAGTGTAACACTCTGTTACTTGGTCATAACTCAGGATTAATTTTTCAAACTCAGCTAGATTTTTCTTACCATGGTTAGATAAGCGTACATGGGCGTATACCAACATATCAAAACCAAGTTTCTTTTCATCTAAAAGAGCAACTTTGCTTTTTATGTATCCGTCTTGCTCAAGTTTGGCAATACGACGCCAGCAAGGAGATTGTGATAAGCCAACCTTGTCGGCAATTTCTGCTGTAGATAAACTAGCATCTTGTTGTAAAAGTGCCAAAATTTGGCGATCTACGTGATTTAGAGACATTTTATTTCTTATTTATCAAATAAATTGGCTAAATTATACAGCTATTTATAAAAACAGTCTGCTTATTTTTATAAATTATACGTATATATTATTTCTGAGTTGTACTTTTAAGTCATTAACCGTATTGACCACTTATAAATGGGTTACTTTGTTTTTCGTGAGCAACGTTAGTATTATCACCGTGCCCTGAAAGTATTTGGGTTGTATCTGGTAAAGTCAAAATATGTTTATTAATCGACTCAATTAGCTGCTCCGCATTTCCTTTAGGAAAATCAGTACGCCCCACCGAACCTTTAAATATAACATCACCAACAATAACTAATTGCTCTACCGATTGATAAAAAACGATATGTCCAGGTGTATGACCTGGGCAATGTTTTATATCAAAACTTAAGTTCCCCACACTAATTTTATCATCATGGTTTAGCCATTCATCAGGATAAAAAGGCGCTATAGGTGCAAAGCCAAACATTTGAGCCTGCATTGGCAAGTTTTCAAACCAAAAATGTTCATCTTTTTGTGGACCTATAATTTTAACATTAAACATATTACGTAATATGTCAGCACCGCCAACATGATCTAAATGCCCATGAGTCAACCAAATTGCATTTAACGTTAAATTATTCTCTTTTAAAGCCCTAATTATTTTATCGCAATCACCGCCTGGGTCTATCACCACTGCTTGCTTAGTGTCTGAGCAGGCAATAATTCTACAATTTTGTGCAAAGGGCGTTACTGGTATTGTTACAATCAACATTATTATATTTCTTTATCTTTTTGATCAGCTATAACAACCTTTTCTTCAAACGACATTAAAATTGGATACTTTAAATATGCTTGATCGTAAAAGGGGCTATGTTCATATAACCAATTTAATCTCGCGTCTGCATCTTTCGCAAATTCTTTGTCATTATTAATTTTTTTATCAAATGCGAGTGCAAGTTTAGGATTGTCTTTTAACATTTGGCGAGCATAAGGAATTAACGCATAGTTTTCCATATATTCAGTACGCTGAAAAATAGTGTTAAATTCTCCCCAAGCAAAAAATGAATCCGGTGCTTCTGGATGCAGTAAATGAGCAGCTAACTCACCAGATTTTTGCTGTGTATTTACTTGATACCACCCATCTAAATCAACATTAATAGCGGGTATATATTCAAAACTGGCTGATACTCTAAAGCGACCTTCAAACGGGGCTTTGTCGAATGTATAATCGCTCACTTTAGCCATTTTTAAAGGTTGAGTATTTGCTCCTTCAAGTTTATTAACAGACACACCATGAAGCTTCAATTTTTCAATTATATCGCTATATACAGGTGGAATAAAAAAAGCTTTTGGAACTTCAACGGTATCCAACACTTCTTTTTGCCAGTAAATAGGTAAATTACTATAATCTAGCTTTTTGCCTAAATAATTAACTTCATTTTGACCCGATAATTCATTCATACTTGATGCGTAAGCAATACCTTTAAATTCTATTGTATCTGCTTGCTTTGCGTAGCCACGTTTAACAATTAGTTGCTTTGGCACAAATTCTTGTTCTTTTTTAACAGCATTAGATAACTCGTGGCTGTATGTAGATAGCGCATTAATTGCGCCATCTAAAAATACGTAAGTACCTAAAACTCTTTGTTTGTAAGGTTTTAAAGAGTGGTTTTCAACTAAAATAGTCGGCAATGATTTTAGATCGCCCCACCCGTTAGAAAATCGAGGTGTAGCAACCCAGCCTGCTAGTCCCTTTTTAAAATCACGTTTATCCATAGTAAATACCAATGGACCAGGAATATGCCCTTGAGACGTCAACTCTTCGTCTATCATTGGTTTAAAAAACTGATTCAACGTATCTGAAACAGCCGGTGACTCACTTGCAAATACAGGGTTATATCCATACGTTACATCGTACTGGTAATCAGCACCGTCGGTTACATGCACATCAATGTATAAGTTTGGGTTATATGCATTAATCACTTTTAATACACTTCTAACCTCTGGCGTATCTAATTTAGTAAAATCACGATTCAAATTAAGATTATTAGCGTTTGTTCTAAAGCCCATTTTTATAGGACCACGCTGATTTATGCGATTAAAAACGCTGCTACGTTCATGTCCATCAACATTTAAAATAGGAATAAATAGAATATTTACCTTCTTTAAAATATCTCTGCGTTTGCCCGTTGCTATGTCTCTCAACAACATAAACATCGCATCTTTACCGTCTATCTCACCAGAATGTATTCCCGCCTGAATAAAGATGGTTGGTTTAGTGCTATTTGCCATTTGCCCAGCTTCAAAAAAGCCCTGCTCGCTCGCAATAAGCATTTTAATTGCACGTTTACTATTACTATAGCCAATTGTTTGCGATTTAAATTGTGTAGGGTTCGCAGCAACCAGCCTATCAACAAATGCCATTGTATCTGCATAGTTAGGTGAAATTTCACCTGATGAGAGCTCAAAATCGGTCGTAAGAGGACCTTCTTGTTGCATTAACTCAATACTTTGACCTTGCCATTGTATCAAGGGCGGTAAATGACTGTCGTATGCAACACTTGCAGATAAAACCAATAAACTTGCGAACATAAAATTCTCTAACAAATGCCTTAATTGTAAAAATTATATCAACAATTTTTTTTAAAATGATAAAACTGCGGTGATTCAACAAAAAAATGCAGCCAATTACATATCAATAAGTTATGTGTTTAATTTTATATTTAAATTTGAAAATGTAGTGAGCTTATTAAATTTAATAAGGCGTATTGTGGAGCCTGATTTTTAATACAATTAATAAAATTTTAGTTAAATAGCGATGCAGGATTTAAAAATTGAGACATTAGTTAATTATTAAATAATACCAATTAGGCTAAATATTGGCGCTATTTAACGACAAAAAATTGCGTTCTAACTACGTTGAATTCTATCTCGTCGCTATAAATAAAATCTTTATCAACATTAGATAATTGATTAGTAAGTTAACTTGTTAAAATAGTTAGGTAGACTGGTACAAACCAGCTCACCAAATTTTAGGCACAAAAAAAGGAGCCATAGGCTCCTTTTTGATACTTATATGAAAAAGCTTAAGCCGCTAGGCCTTCTTTTGCTTTTTCTACAAGCGCTGCGAATGCAACTTGGTCGTAAACAGCGATATCTGCAAGGATCTTACGATCGATTTCTACAGATGTCTTTTTAAGACCATTGATAAAACGGCTGTAAGACAGACCATTTTGACGTGAAGCAGCATTGATACGTGCAATCCATAATTGACGGAAAGTACGTTTCTTCGCACGACGGTCACGGTAAGCGTATTGACCCGCTTTAGTAACAGCCTGGAAAGCTACACGATAAACACGTGAACGTGCTCCGTAATAACCTTTTGCTTGTTTTAAAACTTTTTTGTGACGTGCACGTGCGACAACGCCGCGTTTAACTCTTGCCATTTCTAAAAACCCCTATTAAGCGAACGGTAACATACGTGAAACTAGACCATGGTCATTTTTATGAACCATCATCTTAGGACGTAGGTGTAACTTACGCTTAGAAGTTTTCTTAGTCAGAATATGACGAAGATGCGCTTGTTTACGCTTGAAACCGCCAGAAGCAGTCTTTTTGAAACGCTTAGCAGCGCCACTGTGACTTTTTAGCTTGTAAGCCATTGCAATAACTCCAATTGTATTGCTTTTAAATTAGTAAGCAGGCGTGAGATATATTTCTATAGCTCCACTTTTAGGCCTAACTTACTGCCATGTTCCGGTGAAGACCCAACATAAATGCCGCAATCTTACTTTAAAACCGGTTAACTCAGGTGAATATTTACATATTAACTTGCAGACCTGAGTTAATTTCGGTGCGTATTATCGCTTAAAAATTATTTTTTAGCAACAGGCGCCATCATCATAACCATTTGGCGACCTTCAACGCGATTTGGGAAAGACTCAACTACTGCAAGTTCTTCTAAATCGCCTTTGATACGGTTTAATAATTCTATACCAATTTCTTGGTGAGCCATTTCACGACCACGGAAGCGGATGGTTATTTTAGCTTTATCGCCACCTTCTAAGAACTTACGTAAGTTGCGAAGCTTAACCTGATAATCACCTTCATCCGTACCAGGACGGAATTTGATTTCTTTTATCTGGATCTGCTTTTGCTTCTTCTTCTGCTCTTTCAGTTCTTTACTTTTTTCAAAGATGAACTTACCGTAGTCCATGATTCTACAAACAGGCGGCTCAGCATTAGGGCTGATCTCAACAAGATCAACACCAGCTGTGTCAGCCATAGCTTGCGCGTCTTTTAATGACTGAATTCCAGCTTGTTCGCCTTCAAGGTCAATTAAACGAACTTCTTGAGCTGTAATTTCTTCGTTAATACGATTTTTTTGGGCTGTTTGTTGCCCTTTCTTGCCGCCTCTAATAGTACGTTCCTCCAAGAATATCAATAATATAAGCGTGTAATTGGCTGTTTGTTATGCCTTACACGCTCTGTTTTTACTGTCGACTTTTAATTTCTTCGCTAATTTTAGCTACAAAATCATCAACATTAAATTTGCCAAGGTCTTCACCTGTGCGAGTACGCACTGCTACTTCTTGTTGTTCAACTTCTTTATCACCAACAACAAGCAAGTATGGAATACGCTTAAGTGTATGCTCTCGGATTTTAAAGCCAATCTTCTCATTTCTCAAGTCAGCAGCGGCTCTAATACCCAATTTATTTAATTTTTGTACAACTTCTTTAACATAAGGCGCTTGTTTATCGGTAATATTCATAATTACCACTTGCTTTGGTGCAAGCCACGTTGGAAATAAACCAGCATACTCTTCAGTTAAAATACCAATAAAGCGTTCAATAGAACCTAAAATAGCACGATGTATCATAACTGGTGTGCGTCGTTCGTTATTTTCAGCTACGTAAGTAGCACCTAAACGACCCGGTAATGCAAAATCTAGTTGCACTGTACCACACTGCCACGCTCTGTCTAAACAATCGTATAAAGTAAATTCAATTTTAGGACCATAAAAAGCACCTTCACCTGGTAGGTAATCAAATTCTATGTCATTTAGCTTAAGAGCTTCGGCTAAAGCAAGTTCTGCTTTATCCCACATATGGTCTTCACCAATGCGTTGTTCTGGGCGAGTAGATAGCTTAACAACAATCTTCTCAAAGCCGAATGTTTCATATGTATCATAAACCATCTTAATACACGCTGAAACTTCGTCCATTATCTGCTCTTCAGTACAGAAAATGTGAGCATCATCTTGGGTAAAGCCACGAACACGCATTAAGCCATGTAGTGCGCCTGATGGCTCATTACGATGACAACAACCAAATTCGGCCATACGAAGTGGTAAATCACGGTACGATTTTAAACCTTGATTAAAGATTTGTACGTGCCCTGGGCAGTTCATTGGTTTAATTGCGTATTCACGCTTTTCTGACTCAGTAGTAAACATTGCCTCTGAGTATTTTTCCCAATGCCCTGATTTTTCCCAAAGTGAGCGATCCATCATCATTGGACCTTTTACTTCTTCGTAATCATATTCACGTAATTTTTCACGAACGAATTCTTCAAGCTCTCGGTAAATGCTCCAACCATCGTTGTGCCAAAATACCATGCCTGGCGCTTCTTCTTGCCAGTGCCATAAATCAAGTGCTTTACCAATACGACGGTGATCGCGTTTTTCAGCTTCTTCTAAACGCTTTAAGTACGCTTTAAGTTGCTTTTTATCGCCCCACGCTGTGCCGTAAATACGTTGTAGCATTTTATTGTCTGAATCACCACGCCAATATGCACCAGCTACTTTCATTATTTTGAAGTTTTGGCAAAATTTCATATTTGGTACGTGAGGACCACGACACATGTCTACATATTCTTCGTGATGATATAAACCTGGACGATCATCTTTAGCAATGTTTTCATCCAATATTTCTATTTTGTACGTTTCGCCACGCGCTTCAAATGTATCGCGTGCTTCTTGCCAGCTTACGGTTTTTTTAACTACATCGTAGTTTGTTTTAGCAAGTTGCAACATACGCTTTTCAATTGCTTCAAGATCATCTTGAGATAACGACTGTTCCATATCGATATCGTAATAAAAACCGTTATCTATAGTAGGACCAATCGCCATTTTAGCGTCAGGGAAAAGTTGCTTAACTGCATGACCAATTAAGTGAGCACACGAGTGACGAATAATTTCAAGACCGTCATCATCTTTAGCGGTGATGATTTCAAGTCGAGAGTCTTCACTAATTAAATCACATGCATCAACACGGTTACCATTAACACGACCCGCAATCGTCGCCTTAGCGAGACCAGGACCAATATCATTTGCAACATCAAGAGTACTTACTGGGTTTTCAAAACTACGTTGACTTCCGTCTGGAAGAGTAATAACTGGCATTATAAATCCTTGCTACAGTGGTGACACCTACAATGTATCACGTGTATTTTAATAAATTAAATGAGAATGACTCGACAACGCTTTTACGAATAAGCATTGACTATTTTTCGCCACTTATGGCTAATGTAGATGTTGAGTCTGCTCAACTACAAAAAAGATATTGTCGCGTGCCACGCCATTAATTACAAGTTATAAGCGCTGAAAATACAGCCTGTTTTACGATATAAATCAACTTTTATGATAAAAATAACAAATTAATTAAAAAATAGTAAAATTAGAATGGTCAATCATGCTGATACTCGCATTTTAATGTGTGTTGCGTATAATACCGCGTAATTAAGTTATATTAGAGAATAGCAATGAGAACATGTGGTGTAGAAATTACCGGTAGTGATGTACTACTTTGTATTTTAAGTAAAGATAACGACGTATTTGATATTCGCGATGTGCGCCAAACACGCTTTACATTAGGTAACGGTAACGACACTGAAATAATGCGTAAATTTCAATTTGATTTTGCAAAGTTAATGCAAGATTACCAAATTGATTCTGTTGCGATTCGTGAGCGTCAGCCTAAAGGTAAGTTTGCTGGCAGCGCAAAGGGATTCAAAATGGAAACCGCAATTCAATTAATCGAAAATTTAGATGTACGTTTATTTACTACAACTGAAATTAAAGAACAGGTAAAACGTAATCCTATTCCTATCGACTTTGATGACACTGGTCTTAAAAAGTATCAAGAAAATGCATTTGTAAACGCCTACGTTTATATAATGAAAAAAACATACCGCAGCGACGAAATGTAAACATACTGCTCGGTTAAAAACGCGTACTTACTTTGTAAGGCGCGTTTTTTTGTGTCTAAAAAGTAGTATTAGCTTTTATTAAACCCCTAAGACATTAGTCTAACCACTCTTCTCTTTGTCGACAATTTGTGTTTATTTTAACCTGTATTTTATGTAACAAACACACACCGATACGGAGAATCACATGCTTAAACACACAACAGCGGTAAAAGAAGTAGAACTAATAAATGACTTACCGCTATCACGCAGCTATTTTAAAGGTATACAAAGTACGCCACTAACCAATTATACTATTGGTGAGTATTTCGACCTTATTGTCGACAAATACTCAGAGTCGCTTGCCGTAGTTGTACACCATCAGGATATTCGCCTGACTTATAAAGAATTTCAAAAAGAAGTTAATAAACTTGCTATGGGGCTAATAGCACTGGGCGTAAAACCTGGGGAGCGTGTTGGTATTTGGTCTCCTAACAATATTGAATGGTGTTTAACTCAATTTGCAACAGCCAAAATTGGTGCAATTATGGTGTGTATTAATCCAGCATACCGACCTAACGAATTACAGTACGCGTTAAATAGCGTTGAATGCTCAACCTTAATCACCGCATCGAGCTTTAAAAGTAGTAATTACATCGAAATGCTACAAAGCTTAGCACCAGAGTTAGCTAATAGTGAAAAAGGAAAACTAAACGCAAAAGCACTACCTACACTCAAAAATGTAATTCGCATAGGTGATAAAGCAAGCCCCGGTATGTATTCGTTTACTGAAATTACTGCCATGGCAAACACCGAATACTGCAATCAATTAAAAAGTATTGGTGCAAGTTTAAGCGCTGATCAAGATATAAATATCCAATTTACCTCTGGCACTACCGGCAATCCAAAAGGGGCAACACTCACCCATAAAAACATTTTAAACAATGCGCTTTTTGTTGCTGAATCAATGCATTTTACTGATAAAGATAAGTTATGTATTCCTATACCGCTTTATCATTGTTTTGCCATGGTACTAGGCAGTTTGTTATGTGTTAGTAAGGGAGCTGCAGCTGTTTACCCTGGCGACGCTTTTGACGCTAAAACAACTTTAGAAGTAGTACAACAAGAAGGTTGTACTGCACTTCATGGCGTACCTACTATGTTTATAAGCGAACTTGAACTTAGTAACTTTAACGATTACGACTTAAGTACGCTGCGCACAGGTGTAATGGCAGGCTCCACATGCCCAGAGCAAGTAATGCGCAAAGTACAAACCCAAATGAACATGAACCAAGTTGTTATTGCATACGGACAAACTGAGTGCAGTCCAATTAATAATATAACCGAAACCGATTCTTCAATAGAGCGCCAAGTAACCACGGTTGGTCGGGCTCTTGCACATACTGAGGTTAAAATAATTGACGAGTTAGGTAATATTCAAAAAATAGGTCTCCCTGGCGAAGTATGTAGTAGAGGTGCTGGTATTATGCGCTGCTATTGGAACGATGATGAAAAAACCAAAGCCACGATAGATAAAGAAGGTTGGTTGCATTCTGGTGATTTAGGTGTGATGGACAATGATGGCTTTGTAAGCATTGTTGGTCGAATTAAAGACATGATTATTAGGGGCGGTGAAAATGTATACCCTAGAGAAATAGAAGAGGTTTTATACACTTACCCTGGTATTCAAGACGCTGCAATATTTGGTATCAGTGATGAAAAATTTGGTGAAGAGATATGCGCGTGGATCCAGCCAAAAGAAGACGCCATATTGGATGAGCAAGCAATACGTGCATTTTTAAAAGATAAACTCGCCTACTTTAAAATGCCTCGTTATATTCGCTTTGTAGAAAGTTACCCAATGACTGTAACCGGTAAAGTACAAAAATTTAAAATGCGAGAACAAATGCAAGAAGCGCTTTTTGAAAAAGCATTTTCTTAAGTTATTAGCATTTAATCGTTGTTCGAAAATTAAAAAAGGGCAATAACTTAGTTATTGCCCTAGTAATTATTTTGGCTCGTGGGCCCAAAGCGGTTCATTTTCATGCATTTCATATAAACCATGTGCACGATTTATTAGTAAGTTAGCAAAATCTACCTGCGTTTTATCGCGCGATCCTGTACTCATTATTTGATCGGCTTTTAATTGCCACTGCAAAGAAAAATAACGCATTGCATCTCGTGCGTCTTTCGCGGCGCTTGCCTCAACATGATCTGTTGGTAACCGACCCGTAATAACCCAATAGTTTTTACCGTTTTGAGCTTTAAATTTCCACATAGCACAAAGAGGCGCTAAAAAACGACTGTCCTTTTCAATCACTGCTTTAGGCATAATGCCTTTTTCAGCTAAATGTTTTTGAGCATTTTGAAAACATTCACGTTGCCATAATACTTTTTGTTGTTCGGCTGCGGCTTGCTCTTCTGGTGTTAACGGCTTTTGTTTTTGTTGTTCCATTTTAATAACCTTTTACTACTTTTTCACCACTTTAAGGGCTTAACAAATAAGGCGCAAGTATAAAAACGGTACTTAGCGCCTCAAAATGTTCTGTTTGCTCTATTTTTGAACGTTATTTTATATTATGGTCAAAAGAGCCCACATCACCTGGAAATACTACTGGCGATTCAATTCCCTCTTTGTTTATTGAAGCAACGCCAAAATAGTAATTATCAATCACTACATTTTTAAGCGTCGCGGTTGTAACTTTGCCAACAGCTTTACTATATTGCCATTGCGGTTCGCTAGTATAGCGCCAGTAAATACGGTAGCCAGCAACATTACTATCGCTAGATTCTTGCCACGACAAGGTAGTATCGGCAGTAACTGCGCCCTCTATTTCGACTTTTTTAGGTGGCGCCGGCGCCCAAGCCATCGATGCCATAGTTACCGCATTTAACGATGTTAGTTTTGCGGTGTAATCAAAATCAACGCCCTCAATAGTATCACCGTACTCAACTCCATTTTCAGTGCGTAAATCTTGGTGTTGATGATTATAGTTTTCGTTAGTTTCCATAATACGAACTGCGGCAAATCCAGCATCATTAAACGGACGGTGATGCCCTCCTCGACCAAACCTATCTAATCTGTAAACTAACATAGTATCTAAATTAGGAATGTATCTGTCGGCAACTGTGTCTATATAACGTGCTAAGTTACGACTCGCTGAGTCAACCTCGCCACCAGTAAAACGACGTGTTTTTGCTTGCTCTTTAGTTTCTACAACACGCGTACCTTCAGAAAATATACGAGCGGTTGTATTATCCGTTACGCCATTAATACCACTAATATTGCCAATCATGTCGTTGTTTAAAACACCATGTACTTGCCAATCATGTTTTTGCGCATAAGCTGTTAATATTTTACCACCAAACAACCCTTGCTCCTCGCCCGAAAGCGCAGCATAAACAACAGAGCCATTAAATTTATACTTACTTAATACGCGAGCCGCTTCTATAACGCCTGCCACTCCTGATGCGTTATCGTTTGCGCCTGGCGAATCGCTGGTAAAGTCCATAACATCGCTTACACGTGAATCTATATCTCCCGACATCATAACCATTCTATTTGGTTCGCTCATACCGCGTTGAATCGCAACAATATTTACTACTTCAACAGGATTCGGAATACGTTTTTCGCCCGATATAGTCTCTTTTACCTCTATTATTTCTAAGCAACCACCGCAATCAGCTGATATTTTTTCAAACTCTTTTTTTATCCAACGTCTTGCTGCACCAATGCCTCGGGTGTCTGACTTTGTTTCTGATAATGTATGACGCGTACCAAAATCCACTAGCGTTTGAATATCGCTGCCAATACGCTTAGCTGAAATTTCAGCTGCAATGTTATGAAGTTTTTCTTGGTCTTTAAATTTAAGCTCTGACGCATTTGCTGTCAGAACAAAAGAACACGCTACTGCAAGTGTGCTGTATTGCAAAACCTTGCTCGTAATTTTAATACGTGTGCTAAGCATAAATATGACTCCTAATTATTTGAACTCATACCATTACCCAAGCACGCTTTTACTGCAATATATTTGAGTTAAACATAAACATGGTTACGCTGAAATGCAGATTAATGCGTTTTCCTCAATACTGCTTAAACTAATTTATTGCTAAATGAGTTCGATAAAAAGTATATAAAACAAAAACGCCACTAATCGTGGCGTTTTGTTTCATCAAATTCTTTTCGATAGTAACGTTTTTGATAATTTTTTACTTTAGTGTGTACGCCTTTGCTTAAACTTTTAAATTTAGCCTCAAGTACGTCAACACCGTATAAAATACCGACCACCAGCACCGAGAGTTTTATTGCAGCACCAAGGTTTTCGGTCGCTATCATAACGCCTATTGATGCAAGCACCCAAATGGTCGCAGCAGATGTTACACCAACTACCGCACCATCTTTTGCAAGCATAACGCCAGCACCTAAAAAGCCAATACCTGTAATTATTTGCCCAACTACACGAGAATGATCTATTACATCCCCCTGTAAATTAAACGCAGTGGATAAAAACAAATACGTACCCAAGGTTATTAACGCTGAAGTACGAATACCTACAGGTTTACCACGCAATTGGCGCTCTATACCAATAATGGCACCACAAAAAGCCGCAGTACCAATAGCCGCCCACGAATACGGGGCTACATCAATTAAATCTAAAAAAGTCACTATTAACCTTATATTTTATTAGCTATAGCCACCGCTGTTCTTAAACGTTGGCTACCAAACGCTGACATTTTACTAAAATCACTTCGCGCAATAGGTACATATTGGCAATCGATTGCGAGCTGTTTGTCGTTACCAGGCTCACAAAACGGATCGTGGACATACACGCAATGCTCATCAAGGTGCGTAACACACACCCAATGTGGCGATTTTTTACCATCAAAACTATATGTGCTAATTAATAACAGCACACTAAAGCCTTTACTTAACCACTGCTCAATATGCTCAAGCTCTACATCTTTATGTGTAAGGGGTATATTTGCCTGTGCAATACCATCTACAAATTGTTGATGCACTGTGGCAAGTACCACTTTTTTGTTTTCGTTGCGTACGCCATCTAAAAATAAAGGCTCGGTGGTATTAACCATTACCTCGCTTTTAAAACCACGCTTATTAGCCGCAAGTGCCAAACCAAACGGATGGCAACCACCATGACCCGATGTCATAAAAATAGTGGTACCTTCACGCCAAAGTGCTAACTCATGTGATTGAGTAAGCTCAGTAGTAGGCTCAAGTGCGCCCATTGCCATTAATAGCGCAGCAGGTCCGCACGTAAACTCAGTTGTTTGCTGATACCACGGCGTTAAACGCGCCACTTTTAACTCACTTGTTTGTCGAATGTTTTTTTGCATTCGTAGTGCGTCACTGTGGTCATCGTAATAATCGCTGTATTGACCAAATACCCTGTAACCTAAACTTGTATAAAGCCCAATCGCACTTTCGTTATTTACAGCCACTTCTAAGCGCAAGTACAGCCGAGCGCGCTCATACGTTTCTTTTTCAAGGCTAGTAAGCAGTGCTTTTGCAATACCTTTACCTTGCATAGTTGGTAAAACAGCAAGCGAATATAAACGCGCTAAACGAGTCCCTTTATGGCACCACACTAGCCCATAGCCGCATATTTGCTCGCCATTTTCTGCAACGAGTAAAATACCGTGCTTAGCACTTAGCCAGCGCTTTAAACTGCGCGGGCTCAATTTATCATTATTAAAGCAGGCATTTTCAACGTCAATCAGTGCATTTAAATCACTGCTAAGCGCTTTTCGAATAACAAGGTTGCTCATGTTATTACCCACGGCCTCGTGCTTCTAAGCGTTGTTTAAATTCATCCATAATGATCATGTATAGCTCGTCGCCTAAATAGCCGTCTTCTACTTTGTGATCAATACTTGGGTTGTCGTTTACTTCAAGCACGTATGCTTTGCCTTGATGCTCTTTAACATCTACGCCATATAAACCTTTACCCACTGTTTTACATGCTTTTAAAGCTGCATCTAATACCGCTTTTGGTAACTCAAAGGTTGGCAATGTTTCAAAGCCACCAGAGAAAAACCGTTTAGCATCGTGGTTATAAATTTGCCAATGGTTACGCGCCATTAAATAACGACATGCATAAATTGCACGACCATTTAACACACCCACTCGCCAATCGTATTCGGTATACATGTACTCTTGTGCAAGCACTAATGCGCTAAACTCAAACAGCTCTGTAAGCTTAGCTTCAAGCTCATCACGGTTTGAAACTTTAAAAACACCTTTTGAAAAAGACCCTTCAGGCATTTTTAAAACAAGCGGATACGTAAACGCTTCTTCTAATTGCTCAAGCGTTTCACTTGATTGATCAGCCACTACAACCGTTTTTAAACTTGGCACTTTTTGATAATTAAATGCATCGTGTAAATACACTTTATTACAACAACGTAAAATAGACTCAGCGTCGTCAATAACCACTAAACCAAGGCTTTGCGCTTTGCTCGCAAGGCGATACGTTGGGTGGTCAATCGCTGTAGTTTGGCGAATAAATAACGCATCAAATTGAGCAATGTTATCAATTTCGTCAAAACTTAATGCTTGTGCATTAATACCGTGTTTAGCCGCTGCTTTAATAAAACGCGCAATGGCGTCTTTATCACTCGGCGGCACTTTTTCGTTATGATCAACAAGTATTGCCATGTCCCATCTAAAACGACGTTGTACCGAACTAATACGCCACTGAGTTTTAGTAAAGTTATCTAGCTTTGCAACAAAGTCACTGTACTGCTGCTCACTTAAAGACGACAAAGACCCTTGTTGTAATAAGCCTTGTTCATCAACAAATAAAATAGGCGCAGGATATTGTTTAAATACCGACTTTGCCGCTTTTGACTGTAAATCGTTTTGGGCATTACCAAAGTAAAGTGCGCCATCTATTTGGCCCAAATTTAGCATAGGTGCTTGACCACTGCGAAGTGCATTAATGGTTTTTACACTGGGTAAAACTTGGTGTTTGCGCGCCTCAGCAAGTAACGAGCAATAGTAACCTTTGCTCAAGTATTGGCTTGAGTCGCACAGATTAATAATGCGTGTTTTTGGTTCGTTATGTTTTGGGTAATCACGTAAATAGGTATTAAACGTAATTACATTTTCGAACGATTGAGCAAGCGTTTGCTCGTTGTTATCAACCACAATTAAGGTTTTAAACACGACTTTTCCTAGTTAAGTCAAAATATAAAAGCATGCCTAGTAAAATATTAAGCATTATAAATAGAAACACCCATCGTACTAAGTGGCGCATTATTGCAAATCACTTAATACGATGGGTGCTTTAACAAGTACCTACTGTACGAGTTAGCGCTTAAATTGCTTAAGCGACATGTGCTTTATATGCCCTTTTTTTAAAACGCACAAACGAGATATTTTTAGCGTGAAGATGAAAATTACTTATTAACTGTATTTTATTAATTTAGCCCTTTAAAATACGCAAAACGAGTACTTTATGAGAGTTAAAAATGTCGCTACCTGCTTGCACAAAATGCCAATGTGAATATGTTTACGAAGACCAACAACTGCTTGTTTGCCCCGAATGCGCCTATGAGTGGAATCCAAATAATACAAACGATGAAGACGCTTTTAGCGTAAAAGATGCCAATGGCACTTTGCTAAATGATGGCGACAAAGTGACAGTAGCCAAAGATTTAAAAATTAAAGGTAGCTCGCAAGTAATTAAAATTGGCACCAAAGCGGTTGTAAGGCGAGTGCTTGATAAAAAAGACCACGAACTTGATTGCAAAGTTGAGGGTATTGGCGAAATGATGGTGACTGCAAAGTTTGTGAAAAAGGCGAGCTAAATTTGACAGAATAAAACACAGACTAAGTGTTTTGAGTCAGTTTTAATTTGTTAGCCGTAATTTACCACAATTCTAATCGGCTAATTTTAAACTCAACCCAGTCAGAATATAATTTTTGATCAAAATTTATATGAAAGCCAAGCACATTAATTATTCCACTTTCAAAATCAATAACTTTGCCGCAGCCTATGTACTCATACGGACCTTGTTTTTGGATCCACATTGTAGATTTTTCTTGTATTAAACTCTCGGACCAATCATTAAGATATGCTGATTTAACATCTACATCTAAAACGTCCAATAA
This sequence comes from Pseudoalteromonas sp. Z9A5, assembly GCF_011378875.1. Classification (NCBI taxonomy): domain Bacteria; kingdom Pseudomonadati; phylum Pseudomonadota; class Gammaproteobacteria; order Alteromonadales; family Pseudoalteromonadaceae; genus Pseudoalteromonas; species Pseudoalteromonas sp. Z9A5. The sequence goes on along the minus strand of NZ_WTLC01000032.1, from coordinate 7,854 downwards.
ATCTTCTACTTTATCTCCATTTTTAAAATCACATAAATGGCAAAATATATCTATAGACACAAATTCACTTTTTAAAGTGATTGTTGCCGTTTCATCACCATAACAGTCGACATTTTTAACAATTAGCTGATTCATTGTTCGTCCCTTCTCACTTAAATAGTTTAATAAAGTGGGTTATTAATATTGACCCAATTCTTTAGTTTCGTTTTTAACACTTTATTTCACATTTAATTAAGTGAGTGATCAATAAAAAATGCTTCTATTCCTGGTTTCTTTATTTTGGAACCAGGGGTATATAAATAACACGTAATTCTGGCGTAATTATCCAAATCACTACTCCACAAACATGTTTCTTCATAGTCGATTTTATTTTCTGAAAACTCAATTCGTAAAACTTTAGAATCACCACTTAGAGTAGATTTAAAACTAGCGACCCCATTAATAACGTTTCCATTTATCTTTCTTTTTATTTTCAATTGATTATTTTCTAAATAGATTGAAATAGTGCCACTATAAGAAACGTCAGTATCTATCCCTTGACCTATTAGCCGATAATTCCCAGATACAAACGAAGAGGAAAAATCGTCATCAGCATTCGATACAAAAGCAACGAAAATCAACATTGTTACTATAAATTTAATCATATTTGTTAACCTGTAACCCTAAATAAGGAACTGATTTATTGCATGCATGCAAAATTTAATCGACTGCTTGTAAATCCATAATAAAAAATAGACAAAACACCATAACGAGTAAGTAAAGCGCTACGATTACCAATATCTCGCTTGCCTTTGAGAGTATTATACCAACGGTATTTTTCTAACATAGCGCTCATTTAATACTCATAGAATTTAATTATATAGATTGAACTGACTTTGGAAAAACAAGTAACTACACCTGCATTAAACTCACGCAAAATCGATAATTTCGGCTAATGCAAAACTCTACAATTATGCGTTTAATTGTGCGTTTAATCGTGCCAAGATTTGAAACATTTTCTGCACTGCATGGCTTTTGGGGTTCTAAGGACATAGCCACAATCAGGGCATGTCTTTATCGCATATTGATGATCAATTATGATGCGTTTAGCAATTTTAGTCAGGATTGGTTTTGGATCACCAATTAGGACTTGCTCAATAAGCTTATCTTTATTTGCTCCCGTTAAGGACCACATTATTAAACGCGATTTCTCATTAGCATTGCCTTGGTACTGTAGTCTAAGTTTACCAGAGGCATTAATAATTTTCCTTTCCCGAGAGGTCATAAAATCTCTACAGTGTTTTAAGACATAGTTTTCACGATCTTCTGAATCATCTATGTGCATATTCCTCCCTACGCATAACGCTTACAATAACGGGAAAAGCTAAGCGACAGCGAGGCTTTTTTCCCAATGAGCAAAGTAATGTAGTTTGTTGTTATGTTATATGGCACTAGTCACCAAAACCGCCACCGGTGATGTTATCATTTGAACCTATACACCTTTTTATACATATTCACTCAAAAATCAGAAGCATCTTCCGTAAGTGCCCAATCTTTCATATCTTGAACAATATGATTTGATAAAAACTCAAATACATCATTGTATTCTGTTTCTACAACATCCCAACTCCGCTCTGATTTACCTGAGCCAAAAACTGGATGGAATACAATAACCTTATCAGTAATTGTGCCATCAACAATTTCGAGACCTGCAAAATCGTCATTGTCTTGTCGGCTAGCAAATACAAATATCATTCTATTTTCTGTATCTTCGTTAGCAAAAGCCTTAGCGGCAAACTCAAATTCTGCTGCGTGAGATAAAAAATGCCAAGGACAAAAACTCTCAGTGTTTTGTACCAAAAACCAACGAAGTGCGTTCGGCCAATTTGAATTGATAATTTCAGGTTTCATCTAATCCCTAGATTACGTATAACGAGCCTGTAGATTAACTCGTTTTTTATTTAGAGGAAAGCCGGCTCTATAAAGCGAAGTCGTTTGCCATTCGTTAATTAACAGCTATCGTCGTCCGATTGTACCGTCTATTTCACTTTCATTTTGGGCTAAAGCGTATTATGAGCAACAAAAAGCCGAGGATAATCCGCATAACAGCATTATTAGATCACTGGCATTTAAGTGAATAAGGATTGTATTTAGGTTTTGAAAACGAATACCCCCTACGATAAATCGACGTATTTAGCGGCCTTAAAACGCAGAGATTCACCACTTTAAAAATTTGCAATTAATAGCTAAATTTTACAAGCCGTCCAGCTAAGGGCGTGTTGTCATGTGAGCAATGGAGAACCTGACTACTTGATATTCAGTCGATTTTTATCACACCACCGTTTATATCTTGTTAAATCACGTTTAGAATCTGCAACTATTTCTTTAGAATACTCTTCACCGGATAATTTCATAGCTTTAATGTTTTTAGGTAAGCTCATTCTTATAAGTTCTACTATATTTAATGACTGCCAGAAATAATTATCATACTTTAAAGGGTCAAGAGCTAATTCACAAAAAGCCATGCCCTCGAATTGGCGGTCAAATTTGTCTGTAGAAAGAATAAAATTGCCGTCTATTACTTCAAGCCAATTTATTAATGATTCATTATTCAAATATGCAATAATCTTATCTGATTGGTTTTGCATAGAGATAAATAATGCTATGCCCCTATATTTTTTTTCATAAAATTGTTCAAAAGCATTGATGTCATTATGCTTTGCAGATTCAGTAATTTTATCAATAATACTAATATTGTCATAGAAACCCAAAGGTGAAATTGTTTCTGCCCCAGTCGATTCGAGATATTCAGAACAGGCTATGTTACTTCCTCTTTCCCACAAAGCAGAGCCATATTTAGTTACTTTAGATACGTCATCAGGAAACGTATCAATAACTAATTTTAGTTTTTTAATTGAATCAGGTGTAGATGAGCTTAAAGCACAATGAACAGGAGTTAATTCTGTATCTCTACTGATCGATTTGTAGCCCATATTTAAATAACATTCAAGGATCGGTAATGGGGATTCTAAAATTACGTTCTCTAACCACGTATTTTTATTGCTTGGGTCAAACTCAGTAATAACTTTATGCTCGATTAGCTTTATTACTAACTCAGAATATTTTTCCTCTTGCAATAAACAATACAACCAAGTGCTATCCTCGTCATTTGAGTCAATTTTTGATAAGTCACATTTATCTAACAAAGCATATGCTTTTTTAAATTCAGAATCTTTTAAACACCTAACAAACTCTACCGTAGGGTCCTGAATCTTATTTTTTTAATAAAACCTTGGTATTTAGATTTAGTTGCTTTTATCCCATTCACTAAATAATAGAACCCATTATTTCCATCGCCGTCATAATGGGTTTCTAATTTGATAGCATTTTCATCATCGATGATAAGATTTTTTATTAAAGTTTCAACTTCAAAACTTGGGCATTTAGAACCATAACAACTAATTTCTAATTCATTAGTAAATATTTTAAATGACTCTATTGTTATTTCTTTCGTATTAATTATTTTCTCTGAATTAAATACTTGAGATAAAATCGTTTCAAGATAGTCAGTGCTAGGCGACATTTTTGAGTGATAAACATCAAAAACACGATCAGACTCGTCTTGTTACTTGAACATTATATTAATAGTGTAGTAATTCATAAATTCCCTTATTTACAAATGATGGACAATTCATCATGTTCACATAACAGGTTGTAGAATAACTCCAGCAGCCAAATCCAATTAAAAACGAGCTTCTGCGATGAATTTCAGCGTTTTAGAGCATTAGGTAATGCATTTAAACCCTATAAAACAGGCGGTTTTTCTTAAAAAAGAGTAATTCTAAAACTATCTCGTGATTTATTTCGAACCACTCGCCAATAATGTTTATAGCGCTGTATTTTTGGTGAAATTCTTTTTCTAGTTTCCGGTTATTATTGCTGTTGACCCACCCCATTAGAGCTAATCTTCGGAAGTTGCCCGTTTGAAGGTTTTTAAGGCGTTGTGCTGGATTATTACTAATACCGATCTTAATTCTTTGGTTCAACAAATCCTTATTTTCGGTGATAAAATAGAGTGGCATATATATTCTTGTAGCCCTAACACTGTTTTAAGCGAAAAATTGACGTTGGTTATAATCACGGAGCGATGACCAGCGGTAAGTTTTCCGACTTGAAAACTCTTGTTTGGTGTTGCGTACACCCAAAGTTAATATTTACTCGCTATGTTCACTTAGATAGTTAATTGCCCAAGAGCTAAGTGAATGTGGTTTTGGACCTCCACCCTCAAGAAATGGGGAAGTTATAGCAGCTCCTTTGATACCACTTTTAAATTTAATCCCACTCCCATCCCGACGATAATCATGCCAATAAGTAGCGATCAATGAGTTATCTTTATAGATATGATAATCATAATTACCAAAGGAGTCTCTTTTCTTTTTAGATTGCTCAACTCGAAAAGTCATATATACCGTTTAAACACCTAACGAGCCTGTAGATTAACTCGTTTTTTATTTATTTTTATTGATAAACAAACTATAGCTGAGTTCCTATTTTGGTTCAATCGATTACTGTATTTTTACGCAGAATATAAAAAAGAGTTTGGTGTTGTTTTAATTGGCGTTTTAGAAGGGATTACGGGTGGTTGAGTGGCTTTTATTTAGGGTAAAAGCGCTTACCCTTCTTAATGCATCGTGTTTTGCAGCTTTTCTATATTATGAACAAGGCAATACAGTTGCTGCACAATAAAGTAAAGGCATTCACTTTCATTTGAACCCGTAGAGTTAATTTATTCATCCCTTTATTCACCGTAATATTCCGCTTTTTATTTAGAGGAAAGCCGGCTCTATACAGCCGGGTTGTTTATCATCCTTTAGTAAACAGCTATCGTCGAGCTGTCTATTTTTACTTTTATTTTGTTGGTGTAGATCAACTTTTTGTGTGATTCATTATTTATAAAACGCACTACCAACACTGTTTTCATTGACTTTTTTGTAATAATTAGAATAGATGTCATTCTAATTTATGCTTTATTGACTTACTATGAAACTGCTTTTTTGGTTCTTTCTATTGCGCTTAAAAATCCATCGACACCTTCATGCATAGGAGATTTATCTCCATGTTTTTTATCCAATGTATCTGATGCATTTTTAGATACTGCATCAATAGCTGATACAAGTAGCTTTTTCATTAAGTCAGGATCTGATTGATCCAATGCTTCGATCTGCATTTTAAAATTTTGATATGATTTAGCTAATGCCTCTTTATGAGCATACTCTTGTTGTAATCGCTGACTTTCACTCCTTCTCTTAGATGCAAACAAAGTAAGCCATAAAACAGGCAACACAATAGGTAACTTATACAAAATGTTTGAAGCAAGCTTACTTAGGTCTGTAATTTCAACAAACTTAATAAAAAAAAGCCCAACTTCTTGAGTAATAGATAAAAGAGCAACCAAAACTAATACGGATATTGAGCTATAAAATAGCTTTGAATAAGAGGATGTAACTAATTTTGTGTAAATGCCTATCATAATTTACTCTATCAAGAGTTTAAGGATTAGGCGATGAACATGAATAAAGAAGAACTCGAAGCGTTTGCAAAAGAAGCTGCTAAAAGTATTAAAACACCTGATGATTTAAATCAATTTAGCCAAATGTTAAAAAAAATAACGGTTGAAGCGGCGCTTAATGCAGAAATGGATGAGCATTTAGGCTATCAAAAACACAGTAAATCCACGAACACCAATAGCCGAAATGGTAAAACAAGTAAGCGCATCAAAACGGAAGATGGTGAGTTTGAGCTTAATACGCCCCGTGACCGTGAAGGCTCTTTTGAGCCACAGCTAGTTAAAAAGCATCAAGCTCGATTTACTTCAATGGATGATAAGATTCTGTGGCTATATGCACAAGGTATGAGCACCCGCGATATCGTTAATGCATTTGATGAGTGGTATGGCGCTGATATTTCTCTTACATTGGTGTCACGTGTAACCAGTGCTGTGATGGAGCAGGTTACAGAATGGCAATCCCGGCCACTGGATGCCATTTATCCTATTGTTTATTTGGACTGCTTGGTTGTAAAAATACGCCAAGATAAGCGCGTTATCAAAAAGTCTATCTACCTTGCCTTAGGTATTAATATTGATGGTCATAAAGAACTGCTTGGCATGTGGATTTCTGAAAATGAAGGCGCTAAGTTCTGGCTAGGTGTGCTCACTGAATTAAGTCAACGGGGCGTTGAAGATATCTTAATCGCGTGCGTAGACGGCCTGAAAGGTTTTCCTGATGCGATAAATACAGCTTACCCGCAAACACATGTTCAGTTGTGCATAGTGCATATGGTTCGCAACTCATTGAAATATGTTTCATGGAAAGATTATAAAGCCGTTACGGCAGATTTAAAGTTGATTTACCGTTCGTCGACAGAAGAAGAGGTGTTGCTAGAGTTGGAGCGATTTGCAGAGAAATGGGACAGTCAGTACCCTCAAATAGCCAAGTCATGGCGTGCGAATTGGGATAATCTAAATACGCTATTTAATTACCCTGAGGCAATACGCAAAGCCATTTATACAACGAATGCTATTGAATCACTCAACAGCGTTATTCGTCGAGCGATTAAAAAACGTAAGCTCTTTCCAAATGACGATTCTGCAAGAAAAATGATTTATTTGGCAATAAAAGAGGCGTCGAAAAAATGGACGATGCCAATTCGAGACTGGCGTAATGCAATGAGTCGTTTTATCATTGAATTTGAGGAACGCCTCAGTAAGCATATTTAAAATCTAAAAACGGGCAGTTACACAGAATCCGTTACAGGCTCTTGAATAATTTTCAATCGGTTTATTAAAAGACTCTTTAAGATCGTGGTAGGCAGTGGCTAATCCTGCACTTGTTGCCCCTGGCAATAGGCTTTCAATTTCATCATTTAGAGTTTTATATTTTAATTCTTGTTGCTTTTTAAATTATTCTAAATGTTTTTCTCTAGCAATAATTTCGGCCTTTAAACCTCCTTCGAAATTCCCTTCATCATTCTTAGTTCCAAATACATCTAAATGATATTCTCTAAAATCCTTTAGCTTACCTTTAACTTCACTAAGTAAACTTTTAATGGTTTCTGATTCGGTTTCTGCTAACTCCAATGCACTATTTATTTCAGACGCAATTGATTCGTTAACGCTATCCCCATCAAGCAAATCGCTTTTATACTGTTGAATTTTTTCATAGCTTTCTTCGAGTTTTTCCTCAAAACTATTAATTCTGGTACTTAAGCTTTCTTCTTCACCGTCATCAAAGTAATGTGTTTCTAATTCTTTAATACGTTGATTTGAAACCTCTGATTCTGAAACAAGGCTTGACACACTCTCCTTATACTTAGAAATTGTATCCAAAATAGAGCTTGCTTCAGTTTGAAATGAATTTAACTTTGAATTAATTTTTTTCGTGTACGCTACGAATGAGGCACTTGCAGACTTTGCTGCTTTACCTGCAACAACTTGATAAGGTCTAATATAAGTTAATAAATTATCTAGATGCTTATTAGCATTTGTAATATGCCCAATGTTCCGATTACTTTGATAGCTTTTTATTTGCTGTAAGCACGAATTACATTGACCATGATAATTATCTCAAGTTGAAGGTGGTATTAGTTCTGGATCACAAGCTTCTAATAAAGAATTTAAATAATTAACTACTTTTTTAAATCTTGCAATTTCCTCCACACTCGTTACGACAGTTTCATCGTCAACAAGCACCTCATCAGTTACATCAAGTATTTCTTCCCATACTAGGGCGTGTTGATCTTTGCGGTATAAAAAACAAACAGCATGAGGATAAGGTATAATTGAATTCGCTAAAAAACGTTACACCGAACCCTCAT